>NZ_QSDP01000085.1:0-28357 GCF_003463685.1 Parabacteroides sp. AM58-2XD | reverse complement strand
AAATCCGTACAATACATAATTATTTGAAGCTTGGTAACTAAAAATAATCATTTTGACGGAAAGAAGAAACACTCTTTTTACTTCAAACTACAAAATTTAAACAGGCTCTTAAAGATGTATGGCTAAGACAAAAACAGTATATGTCTGCTCCAATTGCGGAGCAGACTCTCCTAAGTGGGTCGGTAAATGTCCTAATTGCGGCGAATGGAACACCTATGTGGAAGAAATCGTTGCAACCAAAGAACCTTCTGCAAAACGTATTATTCCCGGTATAACAGAAACGGGTAAAGTACGTCCCGTTCTGTTACGTGATATTACCTCCGAAGAAGAATCCCGGATTGATTTGAAAGATGAAGAACTGAACCGTGTCCTGGGAGGCGGTTTGGTGAAAGGTTCGTTGGTGCTGATTGGCGGTGAACCGGGTATCGGTAAGTCGACTTTGGTCCTGCAAACAGTTCTGGGATTGAACAATCTCAAGACATTATATGTATCGGGTGAGGAAAGCAGTCGCCAGCTGAAACTGCGTGCCGACCGTATTGCCCACGAAAATCCGGAATGTTCATCCTGAGTGAAACGAATCTGGAACAGATATTTGTCCAGGCCCGTAACGTACAGCCTGATTTATTGATTATAGACTCTATCCAGACAATCTATACGGAGATTGTAGAATCTTCTCCCGGCAGCGTGTCGCAGGTCCGTGAGTGTAGTGCTGCAATCCTTAAATATGCCAAAGAGAGCGGTGTCCCTGTTCTGTTGATAGGACATATTAATAAGGAGGGGAGTATTGCCGGACCGAAAGTTCTGGAACATATTGTCGATACGGTTCTTCAGTTTGAAGGAGACCAGCATTATATGTACCGTATTCTCCGGAGTATCAAAAACCGTTTCGGCAGCACGGCGGAACTGGGTATCTATGAGATGCGCCAGAACGGTTTGCGTGAAGTCAGCAACCCGTCCGAGTTGTTGCTGACGCAGAACCATGAAGGATTGAGTGGTGTGGCAATTGCTGCCGCCATCGAAGGCATACGTCCTTTCCTGATTGAAACACAGGCGCTGGTAAGTTCGGCTGTCTATGGAACTCCGCAACGCAGTGCGACGGGATTTGATCTGAGAAGAATGAATATGCTGCTGGCTGTGTTGGAGAAACGTGCCGGATTCAAGTTGATACAGAAAGACGTATTCCTGAACATTGCCGGAGGACTGAAGGTCAATGACCCGGCTATCGATCTGGCTGTTATCAGCGCTATCCTTTCGTCGAGCCTCGATATCAGTATCGAACAAGGCGTTTGTATGTGTGGCGAGGTCGGCTTGTCGGGCGAAATCCGTCCGGTCAACCGCATCGAACAACGTATTCTGGAAGCAGAGAAGCTGGGCTTTTCCCGCATCATCATCCCTCACAATAACCTGAAAGGGTTTGATACTAATAAATGTAAGATACAAATCATACAGGTGAAGAAAGTGGAAGAGGCTTTTCGGCATTTGTTCGGTTAAACATATATGAATTGATATGAAAAGACTATTGTGTGCTTTTTGTTGTATCTGGTTGCTGTGCAGTTGCGAATATAAGATACATGAAAATTTTATAGAAGTAGAAAAACCGCAGGATTCACTTTACGTAAGCATTGACCTGAATGCGCTGACGGATGGTCAGACTATCTTCTTGAATAAGGAAACTGCCTTAAATTACTCCTTGTCGGCTTTCGGTAAGGAGATTAAGGACGTGCGTTTTAAGATGGGAAATAAAGTCTGGTCGGGTGACGATATAAAACCGAATGGCGCTATCTATATCAATTCGGTCGATTTTCCATCCGGCACTTATACGCTCGATTGCGAAATGTTTGTCCGTGCCGGCAGTGGGAGCATTGCCGACCAGATAGGTGCGGAAGGGGCTGTCGGAAAGAAGAGTTGGCCGGTTGTTGTCGATTACGGACTGGAAGTTCCCGGAATGTTTATGTCGCGTACCAATGAAGAAGGCTTTTTTGAACTAACCTGGCCGCAGCTTGCTCCCACACATTTGAAATTGAAATCGTATGCTGTTTATCGTAATTATCAGGGAAATTATGACAGAATAATCGTAACAGCCGATAAAAACTATTTTGTGGATAAGGAGATGTTGGGAGGAACAGCAAACTATTATGTGGAAGCCTTGTTGGATTACGAGGGAAAAGAAGAGTTGGTCTGGCCGCTTGGTGATTTGGATGTTTCCAATGATTTTGAGTTTCGTATTGTAGAGTCGGATATAAAGACGGTAACGGTTTATTGGAAGGCACCTTATAAATCTTACCTGTCTTTCCGGATAGATGAAGATATTCCTTTTACACCCGATGGCTTGGAGGGAACACTCGAGATACCGGTCACTCGCTTCGGTTCCTCTGCCTGGTGGGATTTGAGTAAACTAGTTGTTTCTTTTTCACCGGTTGACAATCCTTCGCAGGTTATGTTGCGCAGGGAATTTGAGGTCGGGTCACCGGGCATTGAATTGCCTGATGAGCGGGGAGGAGCATGGGCCTACAGTCCGGTAACCGGTTTGTTGTATGCGACAAATAATATGACCCTGAATAGTTATTTACCACAAGACGTCCGCCTGCAAAAAACTTATCGTCAGGATACAAGCTGGGATAACGTTATCGCCTCTCCTGTTTCAAATAAAGTCGTTGTTTTTGGAGAACAGGCATTGGTATTGGATGGCAATACGCTTTCTCCTATAAATAGTATTCGCTATGAAAGATATTCCCGGATACTGGGGATAACCAATGATGATAAGTTGCTTTGCTATTCTTATGCTCCTGACGGAATCACCTGCACTGTTTCGGTTTACGATCTGGACGGGACCAAAATAGGAGAGATTTCCTTTAAGGGAACTAATCTGCAAATGTCGCCGGATGGTAAATATCTCCTGTATCAGGATTCGTTCGATGTATGCCTGCTGAGTCTGAAAGACTATCAGGAGACCGGTCGCAAAATCCTTCCGTTATCTTATGCGGATTATAGTTCTTACCGTTTTAATCCGGCTTTTCCCGATCAGATACTGGTGCAGTTCGGTGACAGGTTAAATATCTACCATAGCCCTGATTTTACGTTGTTGAAAGAGATAAAGCGGGAGGATGAAATGACGCTTGAAGATATTGATCCGTCTACTGGCAACCTGTTGTTTTATAATAGCAAGAGGCTGAAGATTGTAGACAGTCAATCCGGACAGGAATTACTGGCAATGGACGCAGCTACTTTCCCTTGGGTTCATCTGTTGGGGAATACACTGGTCTCTTTTGATGGGTTTGTGTTTAACATTGAAAAGTATTTACCGCAATGAAACGATATTTGATTTTATTTCTCTTTTGCCAGCTTACGGCTCTTTCGGCATTGGCGCAGGAATTGACCGTAGAATATAATGTAGGGTTCGGAACCTATAAATGGGTAATCTGAAAGAGTTTATGGAGAATACTACTCCACAGTTGCAGGTGAATAATGTGAAGGTAACAGACAATTTTCCTGGTTTTATCACCCATCAGGCGAAATTGGGGGTGGAGTGGAAAAAGTTGCACCAGGCCGGTCTTTTGCTGGATTATATGAATACGGTAAGTAACAAAGGAGTTTCCGATTATTCCGCTTCCTATAATATAACCTTTCGTGTAAAAGGACTCCGCTTGGGTGGTTTTTATCGTTTCGCCCTTCCTGATTTTTCGGAGAGTTTGGTGAGGCCTTATTTGCAATTATCTACAGGTGTAGTGTTTAACGACGGAAAATTCAGTGAGGGAGTCGAGTTCTCCAACGGTCTGGACGACAAAGCATCTCAATCATTGGATGGTGCGAATTTTTTTATCGAACCGGCTGTCGGTGCAAAGATACGGATACATAAAAGATTTGCATTGAATGTAAATGTAGGTTATGAATTTGACATAAGTAAGAACTTTAAATATGAGGGCCAGTCGCTTACGATAGCTCCTGATTGGAGTGGTTTGCGCCTCAGGGAGGTATTATCTATTATATCCCATTAACGAACAAATAAACAGATATGATACAAGAATTACAACTCCGCATCCTGCCGGAGGAGGCTGTGAATGAGCAATCGTTGAAACAGGTGATAGCACGTGAAACCGGTGCTGCTCCAAAAGATATTCAGGCCGTGCGTGTATTGAAACGCTCTATCGATGCCCGTCAGCGTACGATCTATGTGAATGTCAAGCTACGTGCATTTATTAATGAACAACCGGAAGAGCCGGAATATCAGTCGGTAGAATATAAAGATGTATCCGGAGGGAAACAGGTCGTTATTGTCGGTGCCGGGCCGGGTGGTTTGTTTGCTGCCCTTCGCCTGATTGAATTGGGACTGCGTCCGGTGATTATCGAGCGGGGAAAAAACGTTCGTGAACGGAAGAAAGACATTGCCCTGATCAGTCGCGAACATACGGTAAACAGTGAATCGAATTACAGTTTCGGGGAAGGCGGAGCCGGTGCCTATTCGGATGGCAAATTATATACCCGCAGCAAAAAACGCGGTTCGGTAGACAAGATATTGAATGTCTTTTGCCAGCATGGGGCGAGTACCTCTATTCTGGCCGATGCCCATCCGCATATCGGTACGGACAAGCTCCCCCGGGTGATAGAAAATATCCGTGAGCAGATTATCCGTTGTGGCGGTGAAGTGCATTTTGAAACCCGTATGGATGCCTTGATCCTGAAAGAGAACGAAGTGATCGGTGTAGAGACGAATACCGGAAAGACTTTTTACGGTCCGGTAATCCTGGCAACCGGACATTCGGCACGTGACGTTTACAGATATCTTTATCAGCAGCAGATTCCGATAGAGGCGAAAGGTATTGCGGTAGGCGTCCGCCTGGAGCATCCGCAGGAACTGATCGACCAGATACAATATCATCGCAGGGAGGGAAGAGGCAAATATCTTCCGGCTGCCGAGTACAGTTTCGTTACCCAGTCGAACGGGAGGGGAGTTTATTCTTTCTGTATGTGTCCCGGCGGGTTTGTTGTTCCGGCGGCGAGCGGTCCGAAGCAGGTCGTCGTGAATGGGATGTCTCCCTCTAATCGTGGTTCCCGTTGGGCCAACTCCGGAATGGTGGTCGAAATCCGTCCGGAAGATTATACCGAACTGATGAAACATGAAGAAGTGACGGTCCCGGCCGATTCGCCACTGGCTTTGATGGCCTTTCAGGAACGGCTGGAAGAAGTCTGTTGGTTGAACGGAGGCATGAAACAGACGGCGCCGGCACAGCGTATGAACGATTTTGTAAACAAGAAAAACTCCTTCGATCTGCCTGTATCCTCTTATACTCCCGGTTTGCTGGCTTCTCCGCTTCATTTCTGGATGCCGGAATTTGTAACCGGCCGTTTGCGTGAAGGCTTTCGTTATTTCGGAAAGACTTCGAAAGGTTTCCTCACCAATGAAGCATTGATGATCGGTGTGGAGACACGAACTTCTTCTCCTGTCCGTATTCTTCGGGACCGTGACACCTATCAGCATGTTACGATAAAAGGACTTTTCCCTTGCGGAGAAGGAGCCGGTTATGCAGGTGGTATTGTGTCGGCTGCGATCGATGGGGAACGTTGCGCGGAAGGAGTGGCGGCATTGGAATAGAAGAAAATAAAAAATTCCAGTAAATAGAATTATTCTTTCAGCCGTTCCTCGATCTCGTTCAGCAAATTAACCCTTTCCAGCGAGAACGTACTATCATGTGCTTGCAGGTATTCCAGCAATTCTTTAGCCCGCAGGAGTATTTCCGGTTGGTTTTTGGGTTGAAGATAACTGCTTTCGATTAGGGTCTTGATTGCTATTTCAAGACGTAATATACCGCTTTTCTCTTCACTGTCGAGGAAGCGGAGGATATCGTCGGGTGCTGTTGTCATCAGGAAATCCTGATCCAGTTTCAGGTTCTCGAAAACGGTCTGTATCAGTTCCGGATTCTTACCGGCCGCATTGTTATTACGGTTGAAGATCACTTGGGCAACCATTTTGCCCAGTTCTTCTATCTGTACCATGATTAAATCTCTTTTTAACATATTGGATGAATTTTATTCTACAGTTACATTTATGATTCTTATATCTTTTTTAGGACGGTCATATTGATCTTTCGGCTGGTTGGCAATGACATCCAGCACATCGAACCCTTCGGTCAGCTCGCCGAAGATGGTATAAATACCGTCCAGGTGGTGGCATCCGCCGTCTGTGGTGTATGCCTTCCGTTGTTCGTCTGTAAAGATCAGGTGTCCCGGCGTAGCCAGGATCATGGAATCTATCTGGGCGTTGACGGCTGTTACCCGTTTGTTGTATTCCCGCTTGTTGCTTTGTTTCAGCATTTTTAAGTCGACGGCAATAGGACGGTAAAACTTATCCAGCGCTTTTTTTCGTATGTCCTGGTTGGCAATCAATTCCAACGTATCCAGTTCCCCGTTGCGATAAACTTTCCCCTGTACGATAAAGAACTGCGACATATCCGATTTCTTTTCCGGATTGACATCATCGTTCTGACGCGGGGCGGCCAGCGCACCTCTTTTGTGAAAATATTTATCGTTCAACTCCGGCATGATCTCCGCCGACGAATCACCAAAACCGCAACGGGCTCCGGCTGGTGCATTCTTTGAATCGGGCGCTCCTCCCTGGATCATAAATTCCTGGATGACACGGGTAAAAAGTGTCCCGTTGAACTCACCTTGTCTGGCCCGGGCGATAAATGTACGGACATGATTCGGGACATCGTCATACAGCCGGGCTTTCATGGTCCCTACATTCGTCGTGATAGTCACTGTCTTTTCAGGGCTTTGAGCATTAAGCCCTGTCGCGGCAAATAACAAAGCGAGTGCTATACTATATATTTTCTTCATGATCTTTTTATTTTTCCCGGGGTAAAGATACTGTTTATGTTGTTAAACACAAACTAAATGTATACCTTTGCGAACTTTATTTAATGGCAAAAAGATTTTTTAATATAATAGTATGAATTGGATCAATGATTTATTATGGGGCGAAGGTATTGGCCACTCCATCCTGTTGCTCTCTTTTGTTATTGCGGCAGGTATTCAATTGGGAAAAATTAAAGTATTTGGTGTCTCGTTAGGGATCACACTGGTACTGTTTGTGGGGATCATTTTAGGGCATTTCGGCTTTACGATCAATCACAATGTTATTCACTTTTTTAAAGAATTTGGTCTTATATTGTTTGTCTACTCGGTAGGTATGCAGGTGGGACCTGGATTTTTCTCCTCTTTTAAGAAGGGGGGTATCACGTTGAATATGCTGGCTTGCGGGATTGTCTTCCTGGGGGTGGTAACAGCTATTATCCTGCATTATGCAACCGGCATTCCGATGCCGACGATGGTCGGTATCCTGTCAGGAGCTGTAACGAATACCCCGGGTCTGGGTGCTGCACAACAGGCATTCTCCGATATGTACGGATCAACGGACAATACGATAGCGTTAGGATATGCAGTTGCTTATCCGTTGGGTGTTATCGGTATTATCCTGTCGATTATATTTATCCGTTACGTGTTCCGGGTTAACTTTGACAAGGAAAACGAACAGTTGAACAAGGAAGATGCTTCCCATATGAATGAGGCAAAACCGGTTTCATTAATCGTGAAGAACCCAGCTGTTTTCGGTAAGAGTGTCGGTGAGTTATCAAACCTTCTGGAACATCGTGATTTCGTTATTTCACGTATCTGGCACGATAGCGACAAGCAGATTGAAATCGTATCTGCCAATACCGTATTGATGGAGAATGACAAGGTTTTTGTCATTACTACGGAGCAGGATGCCCAAACGATTAAAACTTTCATCGGTGAAGAGATCGATATGGAGCGTAAACAATGGATTCGTATGGAGAGTCAGTTTATCAACCGTCGTATCTTGATTACAAAACCGGAACTGAATGGTAAGCGTCTGGGCCAGTTGAAACTGCGTAAACTGTATGGTATTAATATAACCCGTATCAACCGTGCCGGTGTCGACCTGGTTGCCACGCCGCATCTGACCCTTCAGGTGGGTGACCGTGTAAATGTGGTAGGTACTGAAACTGCCGTAACGAATGTAGAGAAGGTATTGGGTAACTCGATGAAACGTTTGAACGAGCCGAACCTTATCACTATCTTTATCGGTATTGCTTTAGGTATTATATTGGGAAGTATTCCTATTACTTTCCCAGGTATTCCCCAGCCGGTAAAATTGGGATTGGCCGGTGGTCCGCTTATCGTAGCTATCCTGATCAGTCGTTTCGGTTATAAATATAAGTTGGTGACTTATACGACTCAGAGTGCCAACCTGATGTTGCGTGAGATCGGTATAACGTTGTTCCTGGCTTGTGTCGGTATCAGTGCGGGTGACGGTTTTGTCGACACGATCGTGAACAATGGAGGTTTTGCCTGGATCGGTTACGGCTTTATCATCACTACCGTACCTTTGCTGATTATCGGTTGTATCGGCCGCTATTTCTGCAAAGTGAATTATTTCACGCTGATGGGTCTGATTGCCGGTAGTACGACCGACCCGCCTGCACTGGCCTATTCAAACGCAACGGCAGGTAACGATGCACCGTCTGTCGGATACGCAACAGTTTATCCGTTGACGATGTTCCTGCGAGTGCTGACAGCACAATTGTTGATATTGTTCTTTGCGTAAACAATTCATAGATAGAGAAAGGTGTTTGAGCTTTTATCAGACACCTTTTTTATTGGGGCTAATAGATATTTGCCATACTAACCAGCGGCTCATACAGCTTCTCGATGTCCTGGGCATCAATTTCAAGGGTCAGTTGGTCGCCGGGCAGGATCGTTTGTCCGGCAGGAGGGAAGTCTTTGCGGTCGCGGTGGATATTGATGATGATGCAGTTGTTGGGCAGGTGAAGCGTATCGACCAGCTTCCCGTCGAAATAAGAACCTGCCATGACTTCAACATCGAGTATCAGCCGTTTTTCTTCCTGAAAGATCGGTTTCTTGATCATCTCTTCATAAAACATGACGTTGAAAGGCTTTATTTCCAGTAACTCGGTAAAATAATACGTCAGTCCTCCGACAACGATCGAAGGATAGAACACTTCGAAATGGCCGGTGATCTCTGTTATCAGGAGAATGGCGGTGATGGGAGTACGTACCACGGCAACCAGGAATGCAGCCATCCCGATCAACATGACGTAACTTATATTTTCCGGTGCGATGATACCCTGCTGCACCAGCAATAAGGCACAGATTTTTCCTAATAATCCCCCTGTTACCAGTGTCGGAATAAAACTGCCACCCGGCAGTCCGGATGAAAAGGAATAGACGGTGAACACCATATGCAGCAACATCATCCCGGTTATCCACAGGATGCTCTCTTTTCCGCCTAAAGCCTGTTCCATCAGGAACTGTTCGCCGCCTCCGGTCAGGTCCGTTAACGTCAGTGAGATGGTATAGGCCATGATCAGTAATCCCAGCAACTTGATGTATTCCGGTTGTTTTATGGCGGGGTACAATCTTTTCACGTAAAGCATCAGCAGCGAATAGAACTTTCCGAAAACGGAGACGATGACGGCGAACAAGAGGAATAGTTTGATCTGTAACGAGAATGACAAATCCGGTGCTACGGCATTTATCTCATGATAAGGATTTATGGGAAAGATCATATTGGCGATGGTTCCGGCAACCACCCCGGCCAGTATGGTTGTGATAGCCGTCTTGGGCGCATCAAACCGCTCGATCGATTCGATAACCAGCGTAGCAGCCGCCAATGGAGCGGCAAAGGCAGCCGCCAGTCCGGCTCCGGCACCGGCTGCCAGCAACTGTTTCCGTTCACCGCTCAGGATATGTCCCCATTTACCGACCAGGTCACCGATATACGATCCCATCTGGACGGACGGCCCTTCGCGCCCCATGGAAAGGCCGCTGCTTAATGTCAGTACTCCACCGGCAAATTTAGCCAGCAGTTGCCGTAAAGAATGCTTATATACAATCCTTCCGTTGATCGCCCCGCGTGTTTGTGAAATACCGCCGCCCGATATATAAGGCCATCGCCTCACCATCCAGGCGACAAACAGGAGGACCCCCCAGAAGGTAAGGAAAGCAATAATATGAAGATACCAGGGTGGCGACGATTCAAAGAAATCCTTCCGGTAATTGTAGAATAACTGTAATAAATAGTGATAGGGAACTGCCACCAACCCGGTCAGCAACCCTACAATGAGGCTCACGAAATAGAGCCTGGCATCCACTAGTTTCAGTTTTAATATCCTCCAGTTTACCTTCATAAGCTCGATAAAAACAAGACTGAATCAGATTTGGTTTTAGCAGAAGTTCATTATCAAATTATCTTTTACATTTGTTCTATATAATCTAATTAAAAAAACAACTTTATGGAAACATCGTATGTAAAAGAAGTAAAAAGAAGTTTTCGGGGAAACTTATTGAATTATATGAGTTTTCTTGAAAAAGAGAAAAGTGGATCAGCTCAAAGTACAGCTTCCCTCTATAAGGTAACCCAGGGGCATCTGGAGCGGTTCGTAGGTACGGATATTTTAAAAATGAAGCAAGTGACCCCCCTGTTGGTGAAAGATTTTGTATCTTATCTGCAATCCCTCAATTTAAGTCCTAATTCGGTAACCAACTACACCAGTATATTCCGAACCGTATTCAACAGTGCTGTATCTGAAAGCCTGGTTACACCTGAAACAAACCCTTTTCAAAAAATACATCTTCGCCCCGTATCCACTTATAAGCGTTCAGTGGGGATACAGGTCATTAAGGATATGACGGAATTGGATTTAAAAGGGAAGAAGCGTCTTGATTTTGCCCGCGATCTGTTCTTGTTCAGTTTTATGGCATGCGGAATGGCGTTTGTTGACTTGGCTCATCTGACACGAAATAATGTACGTGGCAATGTACTTGTCTATTACCGTGTGAAGACAAAAACAGAAATCCGTGTGACGATTACTTCGGGTATGCGTCGTTTATTGGAAAAATATGCCAGGGATAATTCCAACCTGCTATTTCCTGTATTACAATCGGAAGAGGTTTCTTATGAGAGATATAAAGTCGCTTTAAGAACATACAACCGACGGTTAGCTACGATAGGGGATATGATAGATTGTCCGGTAAAACTGACCTCCTATGTGGCCCGTCATTCCTGGGCTATGCAGGCAAAAGAAAATTCTGTTTCGGTTGCTGTGATCAGTCAGGCCTTGGGGCATACTTCCGAAAGAACAACACTCTTTTATTTAAAAGAATTGGATCAAAATATCATTGACAGGGTTAATTTGAAAATCATTGACTTTGTGGAAAAATGGGTAAGTAAAAGAAGTTATAAGAATTGACGCTTATTTATAGAATAAGGGTCATTGTCTATAAACTGGTAGGATTATAATTACGAAATCTATACCCTATACTACCAGATAGCTTGAAAATCTTTGACAGTGCAAAAGTAAAAAATTACTATTGATAAAAATTGTAGTAAGAAGAAAATTTGTGTCTTAAAAAAGATCAATATTAAGTAAAAAATTACTATTGATAAAAATTGTAGTAAGAAGAAAATTTGTGTCTTAAAAAAGATCAATATTAAGATAATCTTACTGAAATTCATGAAAAAACGATACGGAAAGACCTAAAAATGAAACCATTATGAAATTCAAGATTAACCGCTATAAAACCATTAACTGATCTTAGCAGAACACTCCAACTATCAGAAACAAATAGATTGACATTTATTTAAGGAATCCTGAGTTTTGTAATATTATTTTACTAAATAAACACTATCATTTTTCCATTTCCAGTTTCTTGTCCTTTCCTTTTTCAGACAACTGATTATTTCCGGGTTATATATAGAATGTAAATAGACATCGTTAGTGATTTTTTACTTACTCTCTATATAAATCGTGCTGTTACTGTGTTGATATATAGTGATTTAAACTCAATGGCCCTTATTCTATAAATAAGGGTCAAAATAAAAAGCACTAGTATGTCACCCTCAGGAATGGGACTGACGACCTTTGTTATATCAACCCTCAAATAATAAATGCATGTTAACTAATTCATTTTTAGTTGTTTTGGATGTTGTTACCGGAGAGCCATTGAAAAGTAAGATATCTTTATTTCTTTGTTTGATTTTGTCATTTTTCTTTTCTCTGATGTTTCTTCCTCAAATTTTGAATATATCGCGACGCAAACAATTATATGATACGCCGAATAGGCGGAAGTGTCATCATAAAAAAATACCCCGTTTAGGTGGTCTGGCATTTTTTCCTTCCATTGTTTTGTCTATGTCATTAGTAGTCGGTTATCGTTATTTGATTGGTTTTCCGATGAATCATCAATTAAATGGCAATATCTTACTGGAATTTTTATTTTTGTCGGCAGGATGTTTGTTCCTGTATATGACCGGAGTAGAAGATGATTTGATAGGGGTTCGTTATCGTAAGAAATTTTTTATACAATTTGCTGTGGCTTCTTTACTTCCGGTATCCGGCTTTTATCTGGATAATTTATACGGATTGTTTGGGGTGTACATATTGCCGGAATATATCGCGATTCCGTTTACAGTCTTGTTGATCGTTTTTATAACAAATGCGGTCAATCTGATCGATGGCATCGACGGATTGGCAGCGGGAGGGAGTGCTTTCTCTTTCCTGGTGATTGGACTGATGTTTTTTTATAAAGGGCTATGGCTATATTCGATGTTGGCTTTTTCGGCGTTGGGTTGCCTGATACCCTTTCTATATTTTAATGTATGGGGCCGTACTGCCAAAGGAACCAAGATGTTTATGGGAGATGCCGGAGCGTTGTCGTTGGGATATCTGTTGTCTTTTCTGGTCATTAAATATGCTGTGTATGTATCGGAAACGGAACCGGATGTAAAGAATCTGGTAATTCCGTTTACCTTATTATTCATTCCGATGTTCGACGTCCTTCGTGTTATGCTGGTACGCGCTATGCACCACCGTCCCTTATTTATTGCCGATAAGAATCATTTGCATCATAAATGTTTGGCTGCGGGCATGACCCATTTACAGGCAACGGAACTTATTCTGGCATTTACAATCGTATTATTGGCATTGAATAATTGGCTGACAGACATCTGTAATATAACTATCATATTGATAGTCGACCTGCTGCTCGGTATCTTGTTGAGTAAATCATTGAAAATATGGAAAAGAAAGTGATATCGATCATTGTACCGATTTATAATGTGGAGAAATATCTTCCGGCTTGCCTGGACAGTATTTGCCATCAAACATTGAAAGATCTGGAAATAATACTGGTAGATGACGGCTCGACCGATAACAGCGGACGTATTGCAGAACAGTATGCCTTGCAGGATAAACGTATCAGAGTGGTGCATCAAAGAAACGGAAATCCGGGTGCGACACGCAATGTAGGGTTAGAGCTGGCCACCGGTGAATATGTCGGATTTGTCGATTCGGACGATTGGATTGAACCGGAGATGTTTGCTTCTCTTTATGCGAAGGCGGAAGCGGATAACCTGGATATTGTCGTTACAGGAGTAACAACAGAATGGCTGCGTGATAACCGGAAAAAAGAAAACCGGATTGTAGAATCGATTACAGAATGGCCGGCGGTAACACCGCTGGATGCTTTTCTATTCTTGAAAGAAAAAAGAATGTTTGCGGTAGCCTATAATAAATTATACCGTTCCGGATTACTGAAAAAACAAAAAGTCCGGTTTATGGAAATGTTACCCCATGAAGATTTGGTATTCAACCTGCGTGCATTTTCGTTTGCCGAAAGAATCGGTTTTATTCCGGATAGCAGTCCTTATCATTATTTATGCCGGGATGGGATGAGTGCAGCCGGTTCTTTTTCACCAGACCATTTGCTGGCTTGTCAACTGACGGAAGATGCGTTCCGTCAATTTTTCAAAATACATGACTGGAATAGCTGTGATATGGAATTCTATCTGAGGTCCAAAAGAATTACCGATTATTCTGCGTATGCGGCAGGCCTTTATAAAAAGAATTGTCCTCTTACGCGCAGGGAACGTATCGAATGTCTGGAAAAGGAATTTAAGCAAAACAGCTTATTAAAACGGGACCTCATATTGTCACGTCCTGCCGGTTTCCAGCAAAGAATGTTTTATTTCTTTCTGTTTAAAACAACTCGCGGAATAACAGACAGCTATTATCGGATTTTATTCTATATGCGGTATCATTTTGATGGTGTTTACCGTATGTTCAGACGACTTATATCTAAATAACATATGATTACCATTGTAATTTTGTATACAGAGTTAATGCCTTATAATGTAATAGTTATAAAGGCTTTGGTCGAGAGGGGATGCCATGTACATGTTGTATTGTCGGATTCAAACAAGAAAACGCCTTATTTGCCTCCCCAGTTGGAAGGAGTCACATATTACAACCGTTCTTCGTTTTGGGACCCCGACCATTTGTTCCGCTTGGTAAAAAGGTTGGAACCGGACCTGCTCTGGACTGCCGGTTGGATAGATCCCTTATATAACGAAGTGGCAGGCAAAGTTCGTAAGAAACTACATATACCGTAGTAGCCAGCAGCGATACTCAATGGAGAGGGGGAATGCAATGGTTCAATGTCCTGATATCCCGTTTTCGTCACCGTAGGTGGTTCAGCCATCTGTTTGTATCTGGCGAACCGCAGGTTACTTACGCACGTAAACTGGGATTTCATCAGGAACAGATTCTGATGCATAATTTGTCGGCCGATGTGGATTTGTTCTCTGGCATCAATTTGAAAAAAGCGGAAAATGAATATCCGCGTCGTTTAGTATTCATAGGCAGATTCTCGAAAGAAAAAGGTTTGTTATACCTTTTGGAGGCCTGGAAAACGATACCGGATCGTCAAAACTGGAAATTGGTGCTGATAGGGAATGGGCCTGATTATGCTAAGCTGAAAGGATACCCGGATGTCGAAATAAAAGATTTTATGCCGCAGGAAGAACTGGCGGAAGAGTTGGAAAAGGCCGGAGCGTTTATTTTACCCTCTGTTACCGAACCCTGGGCGTTGGTGATACATGAAGCCGCTTGTGCTGGTTTGCCGATACTGGCATCCGATTGTTGCGGTGCCGTGAGTTGTTTTGTGAAAGACGGGGAAAATGGCTTTTTGTTTAAACCAGCAAACAAACGTTCTATCAGAAAAGCGGTTGAACGTTTTATCCGTTTGCCGGAGTTGCAGTGGATACAAATGGGACGGAGAAGCAGGGAACTGTCAGAGAGGATTACACCGTCGAAAGTAGCCGATTGTATTTTAACCGTATTGAAATGATGGTTGCTGTGACGGATATTCTTTCTCGTATTGCACTACCGGGTGTCCTTTTATTGACACTGACAAAGGTCATACCCTATTTTTCGTCTGTTCCGGATAATGTATATTATGCTGTGTTTTTAGCCCTTTTTATCTGGCTTGTTTTACGGGGAGGCTTAAAAATATCATATACTTACATACCTTTTTTGGTTGCCCTGTTTATCTCTATTTGGGTGAATGAGATTCCCGCTTATTTTAAAGTATGGTTCCGGGGTCTGGCCTTTTTGTCTGTAGTCTTTGCGGTCGGTCCTTTCTTTGTAAATCCGTATATGGTTACATGGAGGCGTTTGCTTTTTGTATATGCGTTAGCGGCTATCCGGTGGATTGTGGTCATTTCATTTTTTGGGTGGGTATTCAGGTTGCCTTTTGTACATGGATACAGTGGGTTTCGTGGATTGACAAATCAATCTATGCTGCTCGGTCCGTTAGCGGGGATTTCGATGGTATATAGTTTGTACCGTTTTTATTTGTCTTCAACATTTGGAGAGCGATATAAGGAGATTGGAATAGCGGTCATTTCATTGGTCGTATTATTACTGGCAGGTTCCCGTTCCGCATTGGCAAGTTCTGTTATGGCAGCTGCTTTTTTTTATAGCCGGATTTATCGTCATCGTGTGGAACGGTTGGCACGGCTCGTTTTTATGCTAGCCATATTGGCAGTATTGACTGCTGGTATTTGGTGGCCCTATACGGAAAGAATACGTTCTAAAATGGAAGGTGGTAAAATAGCAGGTAGTTTGACCGGTTCACGGGATGATTTATGGGAAGCCCGTATGACTGAATTTAAGGGATTCCCCGTCTTTGGTGTTGGATTTGCTACGGTGAGGCCTGACTACGCGAAGACAAACAAAGTAAATCTGGAGACTGGAACCGTTGAACCGGGGAGCAGTTGGTTATTTCTCCTTTCTTCAATGGGGATAACGGGGTTCCTGGCTTTTTTTATTCCGTATCTGTCTTTAATGTACCGGATGTTCCAAAGAGAATCGGTCGGTATAAACGGCTATTTTCTGGGTTCTCTGTTGTTTTTGTTCTTTTTTCACCTGTTTTTTGAAGGATATATAGTGTCTTCGGGGGCTTATTTATGTTTTTTCCTGTGGTTGCTGTTGTCGGAGTGTAATAAAGTAATTAATGTAAAATAGTTTTTTGATATGATACAAATCATACCTTCGGAGTTGAAACGTTTATATAAAGTATTACCTCGTTTATACAGGTTGCATTTATGGAAAGTCGGTATTTCTGTTTTTGTCATGGCTGTTTTGGATTTGGTGGGGACCGGTATTTTATTGCCTGTTTTATTACTGGTGCTTAATGAAAATATCATCCTTGAAAATCGGTATATGGCCGTGTTCTACAATTGGATGGGATTTGACAGCATCCGGTCGTTTGTGTTTTTTATCTGTATGGCAGTATTGCTTTTTTCAATTATACGTGTTTGTCTGTTTGCCTGGTTACAGTATAAGCAAAATAAACGGTTATTTGCTATTTCCAGTTATTTGTCCTTGCAGCTTTATAAGTATTATTATTCCAAAGGGTATTTATTTATCAAGCAGAATAACAGTCATAAATTGATTAATCAGATTAATAGTGTAGCCGGTAATTTAATACAAGGTTATTTTGTGCCGTATACCCAATTGCTTTGTGAGATTTTTGTTACTACTTCCATTCTGATTGGATTGATACTTTTTAATGTATATGTTTTTTTATTGGTTCTTTTGACATTTGTACCTATAACATGGACCTATTATCGTTTTTCGCGTTCTAAAATAAAGGAATACGGGGAACAGTTATATCTGTTGAATCCTCAGAGGGGTAAATTATTGCAACAGACATTCATCGGGTTTACAGATATGGAAATGAATAGTACTTTCTCAAACAGTTTTTCGCTTTTTTCTATTCTGTTGAATAAGCAAAACAGTTTAACCGTCCGTAATTTTATTTTGAATAATTCACTGCAAAAAGTACTGGAAGTGGCTATTGTCTCTTCGGTGGTGGTTCTGATTGTTGCAACACAGTTGTTAACATTGCCTGCTATAGGACTGATAGTCGGTGTATTCGCCATCGCTGTTTACCGGGTGTTACCGGGCATTATAAAAACGACGGGATATATTTTTCAAATGAGGGGTAATTCGTTTGCCTTGGACATTTTGTCCGATCTTGAATCCGGACATGTAACCCAGGTTGTAACGGAACAGGTTCCGATTGAGTTCAGCCATTCGATAACAATCCGGGATATTTGTTTTTCTTATGATGGCAAAGTTCCCGTATTCGCTCATTATTCTCTGGAAATACATAAAGGTGATTTTGTCGGTTTCCGGGGAGAATCCGGTTCGGGTAAATCCACATTGTTTCATTTGATACTGGGTTTTTTGCAACCGGATTCCGGAGGAATTTATGTGGATGATGTTCTTTTGTCAGCCGATAAACTGGTCTCCTGGCGGAGCCGCATCGGCTATGTGTCGCAGCAATTGTTTATGGTGGAAGGTACGTTACTCGATAATATTGTAATGGGGTATAATAGTGAACACCCGGATATGGAGCGGATCGACTGGGTTCTCCGTCTGGCTTCGCTGAATCATTTTGTCGGTTCTCTGCCCAAAGGTGTTTATACGCCGGTGGGTGAAGGCGGAAGCCTGTTGTCAGGAGGTCAGCGCCAACGGTTGGGGATTGCCCGGGCTTTATACAAGGAAGCAGAGATTCTGATGTTCGACGAAGCGACTTCTTCTCTGGACGAGACAACGGAACATGCGATCAACGACTCTATCATCCGGCTTTCTGAGGAATGTCCGGGATTGACGTTACTGGTTATTTCCCATCGTCCGGAATCGTTATCTGTTTGTCGCCGGATCGTGGATATATGTAATATACAATAACAATGTATATCAACTTAGTATGCGATCCCGGGACAAGCCCGGGATGACAGGATAGTGACTTCCGACACCTTCTTGCTAAAGGGAAAGGATTATGCCAGCAATTTCAGCAAATACCCTCCCGTTGCACAGAGAATCAGTGCCGTACCCATTATTTTTTCGGGTGCAGGGAAGGTTTCCCTGATATTGAGAGTATCGCCCCGATCGCTGCCAGCGCCACTTCCGTATTCTGATGGCGGACAGCAGGATGGCCAGTATCGTCAACCACAGGTTGACCGGGTTTATGTTTCCCTTTGCCCCGAAAAATCAATCGGGCGATCGTAGTCAGGAAACCGAGGATAGCTTCAAGATATTTCATAGGAATAATTTTTAATGTGCCAATGTGCTAATATGCCAATGAGCGGTTATTTATTTCATATAATTACAGATCGTAATCAGCAATTGCCGGTATGCTTCGCGGTTGTCGCCGTTCTGTTCGCTGATGTAGCGGCTGTAGGCGATTTCCTTGGCATACGCTTCCGGATAGTTACTGACAGCAGCTGCCGTCGGATAGACTGTGCGGATCAACCGGGCAAAATCGAAAAAACTTTGCTGATCCGATTCATAGATCCTGAATTGCAGGTGAGAGAGTCCTCCGTCCTCTATCCGGAGGGTTTTTGCTCCTTTCCAGTAGAGGGTAGGTTGTCCGTATCCGGTAAGGCCGAAGTAATTGTGGAACGTCCGGCAAAGAACGCTTTCACCCCAGCCGCTTTCGATGGCCGCCTGTGCCAGTATGATATCCGGATTCAGCTTGAAATGTTCCCCGGCCGCCTGGGCAGCCGGAAGGAACTGTTTGAAGAATACTTGCTTATCCATGCCTATTCGATTTCAGGACGGTCTTCGGAGCCGCTGCCGCCATTGTTGTTGGCATCGGGATCGGTGATCGGTTTCAGTTCTTCAAACTTAGCATTTTTCTTGATATCGGCCAGCATAGTGCCCGATACGTATACGATGCGTGCATCGTTAAAGAGAGAGGTATCGAAATCCTTCTTTGAGGCGGCCCCTTTGCTTCCCGCTACCATGCGGAAGTTGCCGAGGCGGCCCATACAGATGATATCGCCTTCTTCGAGGCGTTCCTGCATGACCGAAAGCAAGCCTTCGATCACCAGCATGACATCACCGATAAATGCGGTGCTTCGCATGGCGATCATGCTACATAACTTTTCGAAACTGACTTTCTTCAATGCCCGGACCTGTGCATAATACAGCTCGGAGCCTGCGGCAGCGTCTTTACGCATGTCGGGACGTTTTACGAGGTGATAATTTAAAGCCATGGGAAATAATTTTTTAATTTGACAATGTGCCAATATGCCAATGGAAATGCTCCGAAAGCTATTGACGGTTAACTGGTTGGTTATCGATAACAGTTCAAAGGTACGACGGTGGGAGAGTGTCGTTTCCGGTTAACTCCGGTTGTGTACGGTTATGTATGGATAAAGGCTGATATGTCTGGCTATAAAGTGATTTTAGTTGGAATATATAGAGGTAAACGCTTGTTTTTCTGTTGTTTATTTTGTAAATTTAAAGCATAAACCAATTAGAAACAGTAGGATATGAATAAGGAAACGGAACAACCGGAAGTACATGTAAAAGTACGCAGTTACGGACTAACAGAGTTGGGTTTGTTATATAACCCGTCCTTGCAGCCCGATTCGGCAGCGAAAGCCATCAAGCGTTGGATTGCCTTCAACAAAGACCTGACAACCGCCTTGCAGCAATCCGGCTGGCGCAAAGGTCAGCGCAAGTTTACACCTTTGCAGACGCAACAGATATTCAGGTTTCTGGGAGAACCTTGAGAATTGAAAATTAGGAATTGAAAATTGAAAATTAGACAGTACGTACGGTATAATTATTTATCTTTGTGTGATAGTTGCCGATAATGACAAGTAATAAGTAGGAAATAGTAAAACAGAAGAAAGATATGGCAAAGAAAATACCTTACGGATTGACGGATTATCTTCGTATTGTTACAGAAGATTATTATTATGTGGATAAGACACGATATATTGAGGATTTGGAAAAGACGGCAGCTTTTCTGTTTCTGATCCGTCCGCGTCGTTTCGGAAAGTCTTTGTTCCTGAATATGCTTTACTGTTATTATGATGTGAGATATGCAGATAAATTTGACGAGTTATTCGGTAATCAATATATCGGCAAACATCCAACTTCAGAACAAGGTAAGTATCTGGTACTTTATTTCAATTTCAGTGCCGTTCGTGGAACGGGAGAGGCGTTGGAGGAAAACTTCAACATGTATGCTAAAATACAGATGGAGGCGTTCGCCGACCAGTATGCATCTTATTTTGAACCCGGCTTCTCACAGGGCATACGGGAATTGAAGTCGGCAGCCAGCCAATTGAATTATATAGGAAAACGTGCCGGTATGTTAGGCTTGTCTATCTACCTGTTGATCGACGAATATGATAATTTTACAAATACGATATTATCCAGTGAGGGTAATAATGTGTATCGTGCCCTGACACATGACTCCGGTTTTTACCGTGGATTTTTCAATATTGTCAAAGCAATTACAACCGGTCCGGAAGCTCCTGTAAAACGAATGTTCATTACCGGTGTGTCGCCTGTAACCCTGGATGATGTGACAAGTGGATTTAATATCGGGACGAATATCACGACGGATGAACAATTTAATTCAATGGTTGGATTCAGTGAATCTGAATTGCAAGAGATGTTATCCTATTATGAATCAGAAGGAATGCTGGTTAACTCAAAAGAAGAACTTGTCAGGTTGATGAAGCCTTGGTATGACAATTATTGTTTTGCCTGGGAATGCATAGGACAGACCATGTATAACTCTGATATGGTACTTTATTTTCTGAATAATTATTTATTGAAAAAACGTGCCCCTTCCGATATGTTGGACCGTAATATCCGTACCGATTACAGCAAATTGCGTCATTTTATCCGTATCGATAAGATGCAGGAAGAGGGACGTTCGGTCATAACCCGCCTGATCGATACAGGCGAAGTGAACGGGAATGTGATAAAAGATAGTTTTCCCGCTGAAAACCTGGCTGATCCGGGAAATTTTGTTTCTTTGCTGTATTATTTCGGTTTGTTGACTTATGACCGGATAGAATATGGGGAGACGATAATGAAAGTTCCGAATCTGGCTGTTCGCGAACAGATTTACGGTTACCTGGTGGAAGCGATGAAAGAACGCGATTCGATTGTTTTCCCGTTTATGGAATTGTCCGACCGTATGCGCCGCATGGCTTATTTTGGAGAATGGGAAGCTGCGTTGGGCTTTTTTGCTGATCAGGTGGATAAGAAAGCTGTCCTTCGTGATGCGATCTATCAGGAATCGACTATCAAAACACTTATGTTAGCCTATATGGGTTTAACGGATTATTTTATCATCTGGCCCGAATTTGAAGCAGGGCGTGGTTTTTCAGACCTTTACCTGATGCCCAATCTGGCCAATTATCCGGACATGCAATATTCTTATCTAATAGAGTTGAAGTTTCTGAAACGGGATGATACGACAACTAAAGCTGAATCGTTGATGCAGGAAGCAGAAACACAATTACATAAATATGCATCCGATGAAAAGGTAAAGAGCAGTACAGGTAACACCCGTCTGCGTCTCCTTGCCGCAGTCTACAGAGGCTGGCAACCGGTAGCAATGCAGGAATTTGAGTGATGTTGATACATTCTCTATTCTAGTCCGAGGGTCAGAGAATTACAATCGTATTTAGAATACATGATGTTTTTGCTGAGAATTACAATCGTATTTAGAAATAATTGATCTATCTGTTTATTGACTGGTTGTAACTGGCTCCCCTCTAGAGAGGGGGGAGGGGGTGTGTTAAAGCCAGTCAATAAAACAAGCCTTGTAACAGGTTTATTTGCCGTCTGCTTCAGCTGACGGATTAGTAAATGGTCTATCTCATTGGACTTTAGTCCCATCTCTTACAGGTTTCTATCTAGGAGAAATGTGGCTGAAGCCAAAAGAGAGAAACAACTTGTAAACCGTCAGCTGAAGCAAACGGCAAATGAACCTGTAATAGTCAAGTGACTCTGATTATGGTGGTTGTATGGCGGAGATATGACACACCCCCTTCCTCCTCTCCAGAGGGGAGCCAGGTACAACCAGTTGCTATAAACAAACACTCATATCTGCCAAATCTTGAACCAAACCTTACCTCTGATTATATCAACGGGACAATCTATCTCTTTTTGATCTTGAATAATTAGTATTAAAAACTTACATAAATCATGCGAAAAAGAATTTTAGAAGGAATTGCCGGTATTGGTTTACTGGCTGTTCTTCCGGCTTGTAGTACTCAAAAACAAACGACTATTCCGGAAGATGTGTATGCTGTGGCACGTACCGTACAAACCGGAACGGTGCAGGAAACGGGAGCTGACAAGCAACAGGGGCAAATATCCCGGAATGTGGAAATTCCCCAGTTACAGGTCGATGCCCAGTCAGTTTATAACCGGATGATTAATTACATCGTTCCGGAAGAAGAATTGGCTCCGGTGTTATTGAAGGAACAACTGGCTGTTTACATTGATTTTCCGGCCGGTGGTATTCAGGTGAACCTTAAATACGGAAATAATTCTGCCGAACTGGCAAAGCTGGAAGGACATTTGAAAACCTTGTTGCAATCTGCTGGCGGGTATGTAAAAAACATTCGTATTACCGGTTACGCCTCTCCCGACGGGAACACGAAGGATAATGAACGTCTGGCAGGCAACCGTGCCGTTCAGTTTAAAAACTATCTGCAAAAACAATTCAAACTGCCTGCCACCTGCCAGGTTTCCGTCGATTGGGTGGGAGAAGACTGGGACGGTTTGAAACGTTTAATCTCCGGGGCAGATAAAAAATACGGTAGCCGTGTACTGGCTATTTTCCAACTGACTGACGATCCGGATAGCCGTCGCAAACAGATAAAAGCCATAGATAACGGTGCCGTTTATAAAGATATCGAAAAGAGTTTTTTCAGCCGTTTACGCCGGATGGAACTGACTGTCGAAACAGAAGTGCAACAACCTGTCTTTACTGATTCTCAATTGCTCGAAGCAGTATATACCCATCCGGAAAAAATCTCATTACCAGATTTTATCCGTTTGGCCTCTTTCTATCGTCCGGGTACCGAACAATACCGTGAAGTATATGAGATAGCCGCCTATACCTATCCCTCCTGTGCAGTCGCCCTGCTGAATGCCGCTGCCGCTTCGTTGGCATTGGGCGATAAGGAATCGGCCCGCCACTTTTTCCAACAGGTAGGCGATGATCCGCGCGCTTATAATAATCAGGGAGTTTTGTTGCTGATAGAAGGGGATAAAGATGGAGCCGCTTCCTATTTCCGTAAGTCTCTTCCTCAGAATCCGAGATTAGCTCGTGAAAATCTGAGAATGATAAATGAATAGTTTTTGGATCAGCTAAATAAATTTGAATATGAAAAAGAAAATACGCTGCAATTTTGTCGATTTCTGGCCGGACTTTGATTATAGGTTTACCTTATGGTTCTTATCGGATGAATATGAGTTTCTGATAGATAAAGAACATCCGGATTATTTATTCTATTCCTGTTTTGGAAATGAACATTTGTTTTATGAAGACTGTATCCGGATTTTTTGGAGTGACGAAAACATCATGCCCGATCTTAATTTATGCGATTATGCCCTAAGTTTGAGTAATCTTCAATGTGATGACAGAACTTTTCGGAAATATAGCGGATTTCTGTATAGAAAGGATTCTCACCTGGTTTTACCGGTTTTAAAAGAAGAAGCGTTGCTAAACCGTAAATTCTGCAATTTTGTTTATTCCAACAATACTTGTGCCGCCCCTTATCGGGAGTTGTTCTTTAATGCTTTATCCGGTTATAAACGAATCGATTCAGGTGGTGCTTTTTTGAATAATATGGGTAAAAGGGTTGGTGATAAGCGACAGTTCCTGCGTGATTATAAATTCACTTTAGCGATCGAGAATTCGAGTTTGCCGGGATATGCGACTGAAAAAATCCTGGAACCGTTCATGGCCCAGTCGTTACCGCTATATTGGGGTAGCCCCACTGTCAGTTCGGATTACCATCCGAACTCGTTTGTTAATCTGATGAATTATTCTTCTATGGAAGAAGCTGTTGAGGAGATTATCCGCCTGGATAAAGACGATGCTGCTTATCTGGAAAAAGTGATGACGCCCTTCTGGCCTTACGGGGCTAATTTTGAGGAGTTTTGGGATAGTGAAATAAAAAAAATAACGGATTTTTTCAGGCATATTTTTGAACAACCTCTGGATAAAGCCGGTCGCCGGGTACGCTATGGCTGTAACAAATTTACTATTATGAGACGAAGGAGATATGATGCTCCGACATTCCTTGAATTGTCAAAATCTATGACCAAAAAGCTACTGGGAAAAAAATAAGGGTGTTTTGAAATGTTAAGACCAGTCTTTCGATTTCAAAATAAGGGACTTTTACAGTTAAAGGTCATGACCTTTTTTTAGGAAATAAGCAACTCATTCCCGGCCTAATACATACAACAATGGATAAAAAAAATTATGTAGGCTTGCGGGAGGAGATCCGTTATCTTTTCCGACTTTTAAAGTGAATATTCAACGACAACCGGATCCGGTACGGACGGTTATGGAGACAGCTGTTTTTTTACGCGAATCGGGTGATATCGACAGTGAACAATGGCATCAATTTTCCCATCGTTTCTTTACGGAATATCGCGATACGATTATACAGTATTACGGTTATGAAAGCCAGCTGTATTATACGCCACCCAGGGAACTGGTTTACCCACGCTTCTTTGTTGCAGTCATGTCGGTTTTATTGGAGCTGGGAATCATCAGAGCTAAAAAAGGGCAATTGGTTAAAACGCTTTGCGGTATGTTTCGTTTAGACCAGGAACTTTCCACCATCCGCCGATGGTTTTATGAGATGCCTCCTGAATATGAAGAGGTTTTAACAAAGTTTAAAGATTCGTTTCACACACTAAAAACCAAGAAATAAATTATTAATCAGCTGGGAATGAGTTTACTTTCTTCTCGTTTTCCCGGTTTTTAGTGTACTCCGCCCAGCGGTATACCGGGTGTATATTTACATCATAGGGTAAGCGGGCAGGAGTGTCCTGAATGATTTTTTGATCGCACGTTTCTTTGTATTAGTTATAATAATATTCATTCTATATTAAAGAGGCCGTACGAACCGTTGTCAAGGTAATGTCTTATAACCATCTTCTACCGTTTGATAATCAAAATTCGTAATCTGTCACAAAAGCGCGCTTTTACCTGTCACGTTTGAATTAGTAACTAAAAAGGTTGTAAAAATGAAAAAACGTAAGGAAAACATGACTCCGGATTACCGGAAGTCGGGCTACCTGAAAGTGGGTAGAAGTGTGTTGCGCGCATTTTTTATGGGAGAACGGGATCTTCATGAGTTGGCTTGTGTTTTACTCTGTGTCGAAACCTTTGCCTATTTCAGCGAAGGACAGGTTTGTTTGAACGACCAGGTTTATTTCTGTCATCCGGGAGAGTGGATCACTTCGTACACGGAGATCGAGGAACTGACCGGTATCGATCGCCGCCAGGTAAAGAAATGTCTGGTGAAGCTGGAAAAGCAACATTTCGTACTGGTGTCGAATGTCGGTTTTTACAAACGGATCGCGTTGGTCAATTATGAACAATCCGTACAGGTGCAACATGGGGAACCGGCGGCAAATAAAACGAACGAAACCGACCGGAATAATTCCGGTGGCAGTATCTGGGACGAAGCGATGAATTTTTATAATCCGGGTAATAATCAGAAAGGAGCGGTGAATTGATGAACACACAAAAGAACATACAGTCTCAGCCGAACACGAACCTCCGGCTGGAACAAGCCGTGATAGCCGGCCTGTTGATAAGTCCGGAAGCAATATTCGATGTGGCGGACCGGTTACAGCCGGATATGTTCAGCGACAACCGGACTGGTTTTGTTTATCGCGCGGTTCTTTCGCTGATGGCCTCCGGAATAGCTGTCGATATGCTGACCGTAGAGAATGAGATGCGACGGCTGGATAATAGCTTGTATATGCAGTTGAACGGATTGTCGTTCTTGTCGGACATGTTGCTGGACGTACGCACCGATGCCCATATCCGTATCCATGCCGACGAGCTGGTTCGTTGTTATACCTTGCGCCAATTGGTGAATGAGTTGAAGAAAAAAGAGACGGAGGCGCAGTTGCCCTCCGCCGATGTTATTGGATTATTGACGGGGATAGAGGATCTGGCCGGTTCCTTGCGCGATGGCATGGCACATGTTTCGTCGATGGAGAATGCCGGTGCGGTAGCCGCCCGTGTGTTGGATGAATCGTATCGTGAACAGGCTTTGCGTGAATCCGGGGAAATCAGCCGTGTCTTTTTCGGTTTGCACGACCTGGATGCGATGACGGGAGGACTTTACAAAGAGGAATTGACGGTTATTGCCGGACGTCCCTCCATGGGAAAATCGGCAGTGGCTTTGTGGATGGCACTCCATCAGGCGCGGCAAGGTATGGCAGTCGCCTATTTCAGTGTGGAGATGAGTAAAGAGCAAAATGTGATGCGACTGCTTTCGATGATCAGCGGAGTCAATGCGGATAGCTTGCGTTTTAAAGGTACTTCAGTTTCTGATCGTGCCCGGTTGGAAGAAGCAAAGAAGGAACTGGAGCGGTTACCGCTCACGCTGGAATATTGCGGATCGGACACGATCGAAGATATGCGTGCCAAAGCCCAGTCTTTGCATAAAAAAGGCTGGTTGGGAGTTTTATATATCGATTATCTGAATCTGATCAATATCATTGTCTCAAAAAATGATTTACAGGAGACGACAGATCTTGCCCTGGGCACTATCGCCCGTAAGGCGAAACTGATGGCAGAAGAGATGAAAATCCCGGTGGTTTTGCTGGCCCAGCTAAACCGTGATGTCGATCGCCGCCAGGGGAGTCATTTTCCGATGCTGAGCGATTTGCGTAATTCCGGTGCGATAGAACAGGTGGCGGATGGGGTCATATTCGTTTATCGTGCCGAGAAGTACAATATTTTTTATGATCCGAAGACAAAGGAAGATTTGCGGGGAGTGGGCATGTTGCTGGTTGCTAAAAACCGTAACGGGGCAACAGGTATAGCTAAATTCCGCTACAATCCGGCAATGACTTGCCTGACGGATTATGATCCGAGAGTGATATAATGAAAATGATAATTGAAAAGCATTTAAAATAATGGAAAATGTTAACAAATATAAACGTGAGAGGTGGCTCTCTAAATTTAAAGAAGTTATTAAAAATGGTTATCCCTGGGATTAGTAAGTTGTTTGTAATCTATCGCCTGTATATCAAAAATAGGAAAAGATTACCTCGAAAGTTTATTATCGATTCGGACCGGAAACTGGTGTATTTGAATAATCCTAAAGTGGCTTGTTCTTCGATTAAAATCTCAATGTTCGGAGAACAGCCGGATATCCATGTTTTTGCGGGAGTTTATACAGAGGTAGAGTTGGATCAGGAGACCGGCCGGTATTATAAATTCACGTTTGTGCGAAATCCTTTCAAACGTTTGGTTTCTTGTTTTGAGGATAAATGCATACAGCATCCAGATGATATCTGCTGGGATAGTTATTTGTTTAGTAGTTTGTTGCGCGTACAGGATTTTAGTCAATTTGTACGTAGGGTTTTTTTACTTCCCGGTTGTTTGGACGAACCTCATTTTGCAGGGCAGTACCGATTGATTTATGACAAAGGTGATAAATGCCAGGTCGATTTTGTCGGTAAGGTTGAAAATATAAAAGAGGAATATGAACCGATCCGTGAACGATTTAATCTTCTTCCGTTATCTCATACGAACCGGGCTGCTTCGCTGACCGGAAAATATTGGATGGATTATTACACTCCGTTTACGGCATGGCTCGTCTACCGGAAATACAAAAAAGATTTCATCGCTTTCGGATATGAAGATGAATACACGAAGCTAAAGGAATATTTGAAAGGCAAGAAATGAAATCATAGAAATAATGTGCCAATTTAGAAATAATTGAACTATCTGTTTATTGACTGGTTGTAACTGGCTCCCCTCTTGAGAGGGGGTAGGGGGTGTGTTAAAGCCAGTCAATAAAACAAGCCTTGTTACAAGTTTATTTGCCGTCTGCTTCAGCTGACGGATTAGTAAAGGATCTATCTCATTGGACTTTAGTCCC
>NZ_QSDP01000084.1:0-28704 GCF_003463685.1 Parabacteroides sp. AM58-2XD | reverse complement strand
TAAACTTGTAAAAGCTGTTCATTTTCAGCTGAATTTGTTATAAAATATATTAAGTTACGATTTTAATATTAATATTTCTCAAAGCGCCATCCAGTATCAATAATATTTCCTATATTTGTATTGTCTCTCAATAGTGAGGGGCTATACTTAACCGGTATTAACCTTTTATAAATAGTAAGTAATATGAATGCGTTGCAATTTCAGAAAAAATTATTGAGCATGCAAGAAAACATGATGAATTTTGCACTGATGCTCACCGCAAATCGGGATGACGCCCAGGATTTGATGCAAGACACAACGCTGAAGGTTTTAGACAATCAGGAAAAGTTTGTTGACAATATTAATTTTAAAGGCTGGGTCTTGACCGTAATGCGTAATATCTTTATAAACAATTATCATAAAATTGTTCGTACGCAAACCGTTGTTGATCAGGGTGTTGATTTGTATAATTTGGACGTCGTGAATGATTCGGGATTTGATTCTCCGGACGGAGCTTATCAGATTCAGGAAATCACAAAAGCCATTAATGGATTGAATGATGAATTGAAAGTTCCTTTTTCCATGTTTTTAAGTGGCTATAAATATAATGAGATTGCTGAAAAATTGAATGTACCACTGGGAACGGTAAAGAGCCGTATCTTCTTTGCCCGCCAGGAGTTGCAGAAAGTTTTGAAGGATTTTCGCCTGAGTTAGTGGTTAATATTCTAATAAACAAGTTAATAAAAAGAAGAGGCTTTCGGTTGAAGGCCTCTTCTTTTTTAATATATAGATGATAAAAATGACATATTAATGAATAAATCCGTACTTTTGCCGCAAAATACTAAAACACAATGAGAAGTTTTGCAAGCGATAACAATTCGGGCGTCCATCCATTAGTAATGGAGGCTGTGATAAAAGCAAATGAGGATCACGCAATCGGATATGGCGACGACCCCTGGACAAGTGCCGCAGTGGCAAAGATTAAAAGTATATTTGGTGAAGAGGCCTCTCCGTTCTTTGTTTTTAACGGTACCGGTGCAAATTCGGTGGCTTTACAGGCTGTGACGCGTCCTTTCAACAGTATTTTGTGTGCTGAAACGGCACATATTAATGTAGACGAATGCGGAGCTCCGGCCCGGATGACCGGCTGTGCGGTTGTTACTATTCCGACAACCGACGGCAAACTTACTCCCGAATTGATAAAACCGCGTTTGCATAACTTCGGCGTTTGCCATCATTCCCAACCGAAAGCTGTTTATATCTCCCAGGTATCTGAACTGGGAACGGTCTATACGGTAGAAGAAGTGAAAGCCATTGCCGATTTGTTGCATGCTCACAATATGTATCTGCACATGGACGGTGCCCGTCTGGCAAATGCCTGTGCATATCTGAATTGTTCCATGAAACAGGTGACGGTAGATGCCGGTGTGGATATCCTAAGTTTTGGGGGGACCAAAAACGGAATGATGATGGGGGAGGCTGTCGTTTCCTTCCGTCCTGAGATCACGGAGAATTTGCAGTATTACCGGAAGCAATCGGCTCAGTTGGCCTCCAAGTTGCGTTATCTGTCTGCACAGTTTATTCCTTATCTTGAAAACAACCTCTGGCTTGAAAATGCGATGAAAGCCAATATCAGTGCAGCTAAACTGGCTGAAGCACTCAAACAATATCCGCAGATACAGTTTACGCAAAAGGTTGAAACCAATCAGATATTTTTCACCATCCCGGCAGAACCGCTGAAGAAATTGCAGGACCGTTATTTTTTCTATATGTGGAACGAAGATAATAACGAGGCCCGCCTGGTTACTTCGTGGGATACGACCGGTGAAGATATTGCACAGTTCGAACAGGACTTGAAAGAAATAATGGGAGAATAATTTCGGGATATTTAGAACATTTTCGTTTTTTCTACCATCCCTTTAGAGAAAAGAGGTAGGTGTAAATGAATTTAGAGGTACGTCTAAATCGATTTACACCTACCTCTAAATGAAATTAGACCTACCTCTAAAGGGAAAATCATTCCTTTTTCTTACTTTTGTCCTCTGTTAATCACTAAATAATAAACAGATGAGACACGGGAGTAGGTTCATGGCGATACTTTTTATGTTACTGCCATTATGTAATCTTTATTCACAGGAGAAAGGGACAAGGGAGGATAACACCTTGCGTATCATGAGTTATAATATCCGTAACGGTAGAGGATTGGATAATGTCTCCAATATTCAACGTACGGCTGATGTAATCAATAAGGTGCGTCCGAATGTTGTCGCTGTTCAGGAAGTGGACAGTGTAACGGGGAGAAGCGGCCAGACCGACATCTTGCGTGTATTGGCTGATAAGACGCTTATGTTTCCCGTTTATGCTCCCGCAATAAATTATGACGGCGGTAAATACGGCATTGGGATGCTGAGTAAAGAGAAACCGCTTAGTTACCGTTATTTGGCTCTTCCGGGAAGAGAGGAAGAACGTGCTTTGCTGATTGTTGAATTTGAGAAATATATTTATTGCTGTACCCACCTGTCGCTGACAGGGGAAGATCGTCTGGCCTCCTTGGATATCATCCGTAAGGAAGCGGCAAAAGCCAATAAGCCTTTATTCATTGCCGGCGATTTCAATGCTCATCCTGATTCGGAAGTCATACAGGAGGTTCAAAAGGATTTCGTTATCCTGACAAACACCAAGCAACCGACTTTCCCGGCCGACGAACCTACGGAAACAATCGATTATATCGCTGCTTATGCCAAGGACACAACGGCATTTACCCGCCTTTCTACTTATGTTGTGAATGAGCCGGTTGCCTCCGATCATCGTCCGATTGTAGCGGAGATTGCTTTTATGCAGCCTGCCGCGCAGATATTCCGTACGGAACCTTATTTGCAGAACCCGATAGGAAACGGTATCACGGTTATGTGGCAGACAACAGTGCCTGCTTATAGTTGGGTAGAATACGGAACCGATAAGAACCAGTTGAAAAAAGCACGTACGATCGTGGACGGACAAGTTATTTGCAATGGCTTGCAAAATAAAGTAAGACTGAACGATCTGGAACCAGGCAAGACATATTATTATCGTGTTTGCTCACAGGAAATCATGCTTTATCAGGCCTATAAGAAAGTATTCGGTGAAACGGCTGTTTCCGATTTCCATTCATTCACCTTACCGGCTTCTTCCGATGCTGATTTTACAACTATTATCTTCAACGACCTGCACAAACATTCTGAGACATTACAAGCCCTATATAAACAAGTGAAGGATGTAGATTATGATTTCGTGATCTTTAATGGTGACTGCATCGATGATCCGAAAGATCATGACGAAGCGACTCATTTCCTTTCGGAGCTGAACGAGACTGTCGGTGCTGCTGATGTTCCTGTTTTTTATCTGCGTGGTAACCACGAGATTAGAAATGCTTATTCAATCGGGCTGCGCAGCTTGTTCGATTATGTAGGTGATAAAACATATGGAGCATTCAACTGGGGTGATACCCGTATCGTTATGCTCGACTGTGGCGAAGACAAACCGGATGACCACTGGGTATATTATGGCTTGAATGATTTTTCGGCTTTGCGCGAAGCACAGGTCGGTTTCCTGAAAGAAGAACTGGCCTCGAAACCTTTCAAACAGGCGGCAAAACGTGTCTTGATTCATCATGTACCTATTTATGGTAAAGATGTGGATCGTTATAATCCGTGTTTGGAGTTATGGGGAGGTCTGCTGGCAAAAGCACCGTTTAATATTTGTATCAATGCACATACCCATCGCCATGCCTATTATCCGAAAGGTACTGCCAACGGCAATAACTTCCCCGTTATGGTGGGAGGAGGATACCGGATGGACGGTGCCACAGTGATGGTCCTTCAGAAGAAAGGAAATGACATTGCGTGTATTGAATGCCAAAGGCGAAACCTTGCAGGATTTGAAACTGTAATAGAATATATCAATATATAAAGTAAAGATGAAGATTAACACAGAGGAGTTAGAAGAGACTATTATCCCGGTAAAAGAAACAGATTTGATTTATGGCATCGATGACCGTCCACCTTTAAAGGAAACGTTATTTGCCGCTTTGCAGCATTTATTAGCCATTTTTGTCGCAATCATTACTCCGCCTTTGATTATTGCGGGGGCATTGAAACTGGATCTCGAAACAACCGGTTTTTTGGTGTCGATGGCTCTTTTTGCTTCCGGTGTGTCGACCTTCATACAATGTAAGCGGATCGGTCCGGTAGGGGCAGGGTTGCTCTGTATACAGGGGACGAGTTTTTCTTTTATCGGACCGATCATCTCTGCCGGCCTGGCTGGCGGATTGCCGCTTATCTTTGGTGTTTGTATGGCTGCCGCTCCGGTCGAGATGATTATCAGCCGTACATTTAAGTATATGCGTTCCATCATTACACCGTTGGTTTCCGGTATCGTTGTCTTGTTGATTGGTTTGAGCTTGATTAAAGTGGGGGTTGTCTCCTGCGGAGGTGGCTTTGCAGCGATGGATAACGGAACGTTCGGTAGTTTGGAGAATCTGGGAGTGGCGGCGACGGTGTTGTTGAGCGTCCTGTTCTTCAACCGTTGTAAGAATAAATACTTGCGGATGAGTTCGATTGTTCTTGGGCTGTGTATCGGTTACGGACTTTCTTTTGCTTTGGGAATGGTGGACATGAGCGCTGCCGCTTCACAAAATCTGAGCGGATTCAATATTCCGGTGCCTTTTAAGTATGGGTTGGATTTTAATATATCTTCCTTTATTGCCATTGGGCTGGTCTACCTGATTACTGCGATCGAGGCGACCGGCGATGTCACTGCCAATTCCCTGATTTCCGGTAAATCGATTGAAGGAGAGGGGTATCTGAAGCGTGTATCCGGCGGTGTGTTGGCTGACGGCGTGAATTCTTTCGTCGCAGGTGTCTTTAATTCGTTTCCAAACTCTATCTTTGCACAAAATAACGGGATTATCCAGTTGACAGGTGTTGCCAGCCGGTATGTAGGCTATTATATTGCCGGAATGTTGATCCTGTTGGGGTTATTTCCGGTTGTCGGGGTTATTTTTTCTTTGATGCCCGATCCGGTCCTTGGGGGAGCGACTTTATTGATGTTCGGTACGGTGGCTGCGGCCGGTATCCGTATTATTGCCGCACAGGAAATCAATCGGAAGGCTACACTGGTGCTGGCAGTCAGTTTGTCGTTGGGGCTCGGTGTCGAGTTGATGCCCGATATTCTGAAAACGGCTCCCGAAGCGATTAAAGGTATCTTTTCCTCAGGTATAACAACCGGCGGATTGACGGCTATCATAGCAAATGTTTTGATAAGAGTAAAGGAAGATCAAGTAGATAAAACAGAATAAAAACACATGGAATTACTTAAACAGCGTATTCTGCAAGATGGCAGATGTTATCCGGGAGGTATCCTGAAAGTCGATAGTTTTATTAACCATCAGATGGACCCGATGCTTCTGTATAAGGTTGCCGAAGAATTTATCAATCGTTTTAAAGGCGAACATATTAATAAGATTGTAACGATCGAAGCCAGCGGTATTGCTCCGGCTATTATGGTGGGATATATTTTGCAGTTACCGGTCGTATTTGTAAAGAAGAAGCAACCGAAGACGATGGAGAACATGCTGAGTACGGTAGTCCATTCTTTTACGAAAGACCGTGATTATACGGTTTGTATCAGTAATAACTTCCTGACGGCAGACGATCATATTCTTTTTATAGACGATTTCCTGGCTTTCGGTAATGCCGCCTTGGGAATGATCGATCTGGCAGAGCAGGCCGGTGCAACCATTTCCGGTATGGGCTTTATTATAGAAAAAGCCTTCCAGGATGGAGGAAAAGCCTTGCGTGAGTCGGGTATCCATGTGGAAAGCCTGGCCATTATCGACAATCTGGATGATTGTAAGATTACTATCCGCTAGAAAGAAACCAACTAATTGAGTAAAAATAATGAATGCAGAAGTAAAAGAAAGATTACTCGACAGGGTGAAGACAAACCCTTATGTAAATCATTTGGGGGTACAGTTCACTACTGTTGAAGATGGGATCGTTGAGGCGCGTATGCCTTTGCATGATGAACAACGCCAATATAGCGGCGTTATTCGTGGAGGTGTGTTAGCGGCTTTGGCAGATACGATAGCCGGTTTTGCTGCTTATACGATGACGCCGCTCGATAAAGACGTATTGACAGCTGAATTGAAAGTTTCCTTTTTAAGGGCTGTCTGGGGAAAGGAACTGATCGCGAGAGGAACAGTTATCAAACCGGGACGGCACGTTCATTTCAGTGAATGTGAGATTTATTGCGACGATAAACTGGTCAGCAAAGCATCCGGTACATTCAGTGTCGTGCAGCCCCAGGTGTAAAGTGAATATCATTTAGAGTGAAAAACGCAGGCAAGCTGTGTTTTTCATGATTGGCAGCTTCAGGATTTCCTCTTGCTGCCTTTTTTCTATACGGACGATAATGGCACGGTTGAAACCTCCGTGCCCGATAGCCAGGATACGTTTTCCCGGAAAGTTCGTTTGCAGGAATTGCAGAAACTCTCCGGCTCTTTTATATAAAGCCTCCACACTCTCCACACTTTCCGGCAGATTCTTGAAGTCCATTTCATTAGCCACTTTTCCGGTATAGATACCCCAATCCATTTCCCTGAGCAGCGGTGTCTGGACAGGCTCCAACCCTTTGCGACGGGCAACAGCCATAGCAGTGTCGTAACTCCGGGCCAGGTCGCTGCTGACAATTACATCTATTTCTTCCTCTTCCAGCAGGTCGGCCAACTGTTCCGCCTGTTGTTTGCCCAACTCAGACAGATGACCGGGCATCTGTCCCTGCATAATATGCAATTTATTCTCTTCCGTCTCTCCATGACGGCTTAATATAAGTGATATTGTCGCTTCCATATTTATATTGTCGGATATGAATGTTTCGAATATTATCAGATGTGAATGTTGCGTCGTTGGTAGGGGCGGTTCGCGAACGCCTTTACGGTGTCAATATAAGCCTGTAAGGCTTTAACAAACCAGCCCAGGGTTCCAACCCTGGGTTTATGAAAACTCGCTCCTGCCTTTCCGCCCTGTAGGGGCGGAACAAGATAAATATCAACCCTTTCTACCTTGTCGCACCCCTACAGGGTGCCTCTGGAAGAGAAGGATTCAAGGGGACCCAGGGTTAGAACCCTGGGCTAATTTGTTACAGGCCTACAGCTTGAAGACACCGTCGCCAACTGGCTCATCCTATAATTAGCAGATAGCTCAAATCTTTCTATAATTAATATCTTATTTATATTTAATCCATTTCACCATTTCCTTGATACTCGGTTTCTTGCCGTACATCAGGATACCTACACGGTATATCTTGGCGGATAACCAGACAATACCGATAGCAGAAGCATATAATAAGGAAACAGATAACAGCTTCTCCCACAAAGGTATTTCAAACGGAATACGTACCATCATAACGATCGGTGACGTGAATGGGATCATCGAACACCAGAAAGCCAACGGGCCATCCGGATTTTCCATACTGTAAATGCCGGCGTACAGCGCAAAGATCATAAAGATCGTAACAGGCGCCATAAACTGCTGTGTATCTTCCTGGCTGTCTACGGCCGAACCGATAGCCGCGAATATGGATGCATACAACATATAGCCGCCAATGAAATAGATAATAAAGGAAATACCGATCTCTGCGATATTGATCGAATTGATAATCCCCATAATCTCATTGCCTGAAGAAGATGCCAGCGCATTCGCATCCATCATCCCCATTTGAGGTCCGGCTTGTAGGGATGCCACATCGACTCCACCGGAGAACATAAAACCTCCTACGCTGACCAGTATGGTCGTGATAATACCCCATAGGAACACTTGTGTCAGTCCGACGAAGCCTATCCCGATGATCTTCCCCATCATCAGGTCGAACGGACGAACGGATGAGATCATCACCTCAATGATACGGTTGGTCTTTTCTTCCATAACCCCCTGCATCACCATTGCACCATACATCATAATAAACATATAGATAATGAACGTGAACACCATCCCGATGACGGAAGCGACGGTTGCCGATGAAGCACTTTCTTTTCCGTCTTCACTCCATTTTATGGTCTGTACGTTGAAATTGATTTTACTTTCCCGGATGATCTCTTTCAGGTTAGGGATATTGAAAGAGGCGAGTTTTTCGCTTTCCAACTGCTTGCTGAGTGTCTGGTTGACTAAACGGCTCAGTTCGGCCGGTACCTGTTTCTCCGAATATAGGGTTGCTGCTTTAGGATTGTTCAGCAAGTCGTCTGTGATACTCAGGAAGGCGAATACCTCCTTATCTCCCCCCTGACGATATTCGTCTAACGTTTTATCGCTGTGGATGAAATGAAAACTTTCGTTATTCTCGAACAACGAGGCATATTTCCCGGTCGTATCGATGATGGCAACATTACGTACTTCATCCCCTTTGATAGTCGATAGCCATAACGGTACGAATACCAGTGCGGCAAATAAAAACGGAGTCAGAAGCGTAAGCAGGATAAACGACTTTTTACTTACCCGGCGCAGATATTCTCTTTTGATAATAAGTCCTATTTTATTCATGCCTGTGTGGTGTTTGTGCCCGATACGGTGTTAATAAATATATCATTCATGGAGGGAAGTTCCTCGGCAAACGACAGGATTTCGACCTGCTCGGACAGAGTAGACAGTAAAGTGGAATTACTGATCCCGTCGGCTTTATGGATTTGCAGTTCGCGTATTCCGCTTTGTTCTTTTTCGGAAAGCAGCGTGAAGGTATCCGCCGGAGTGTTTGAAAGGACACTATCGGATGAGATACGTAATGTAAATGTATTGTTCCGGAAACGGTTTCTGACTTCCGCCACATTTCCCGATAATACCACTTGCGATTTATTAATCAGGGCTATGTTATCGCATATTTCTTCCACCGAAGCCATATTATGGGTAGAGAAAATGATCGTATGTCCTTTCTCTTTCAGTTCCAGGATTTCCTGTTTCAGTCTTTCCGCATTCACCGGATCGAAACCGCTGAACGGTTCGTCGAAGATAAGCAGTGACGGTTCGTGGATGACGGTAATGATGAACTGCACTTTCTGTTGCATTCCTTTCGATAACTCTTCCAGTTTCTTATTCCACCAGGGCATGATGTCGAACTTTTCAAACCAACGGGTCAGACGGGTCCGGGCTTCGGGATAAGACAACCCTTTCAGTTGGGCGAGGTAGATGGCCTGTTCGCCTACTTTCATCTTTTTATACAATCCCCGTTCTTCCGGGAGATAACCGATCTGGTAAATATCCTCCGGTCTCGATTCGCGTCCGTTGAAACGGACGGTGCCGCTGTCGGGGGCGGTGATGCGGTTGATGATACGAATCAGCGTGGTTTTTCCGGCACCGTTCGGTCCGAGTAACCCGAATATTTTCCCTTCGGGAACCTGTATGCTGACTTTGTTCAAGGCTAGATGACTGGCATATTGTTTAACCACATCTTCCGTTTCCAAAAAGTTCATAGGCAATAAGTTGTTGTTACATTTTTAATACGATACGTTCTCCCAATTCCTTACTCAATACGTTTTTTATTTCATTCAGGCGTGTGAGTTGTTTCATCAGCTCAAACACCTTATCTTCATTTCCTTGGGCATGCGCCTCTTTGATGCCCAGTTGTGTCTCCTTTATCTGCCGGAGGATATAAGCATCTTTCATCGCATATATTTCGCGGGTGACTAACTGGTCCAGTTTATCCTGTTCCTGTTCCAACTCGCGGTATTTGCTGTGATACTTGCTCAGTTGATACTTTTCGCTGATCAGGTTGGCGGCCAGTCGGCTTACGTTCGGGTCCGGATGGGCCAGGAAATAACGGCTGGCAATAAACCCCTCGGTCTTGCATTTGTCTGCGGCTTCGTCGAGCATGCTTTTAATGATCGGGGTATAGAAAGTCAGGTCGTCACGTTCCAGGTCGTAACGGATATATTCGGCCACACGCATCACGATATGTTCGTTTGTCTCCTCATCCACATAATCAAAAAGGATTTGTTCACCATACCGCACGATATATTTTAGCAACGTCAGTTCGTACACTTCGTAAGGTGAACGTTTCGGCTGAAATGTTTGTACTGGCTGTACCGGTTGAACCGTCTGTGGCGGTTCAGCTGGCGGATAATCGGGAGGCGGAACATCCATAGGCCCGGTTTCTTCCATCGGATATTCTTCCATCGGAGGTGGAGGAGGGGGCATGTTGTCGTCCGGCAACGGCATAGGATTATCCGTTGGCAGGAAACTGGTCTCTACCAGGGGCTGGTAACCGGGGAGATCCGGATATTCCGGTATCAGGCTCGCGGTGTTTGATATCGGAGGAGCGGCCTGTGGCTGTGCGTTCTGCCTTTCTTCCTTGCTTAACCGGATTTTATTGACTTCGTTCAGCAAGACCTGTTCGTCTATCTCCATCATGGCGCTGCATTCGCGGATATAGATGGAACGGGCAATATTATCGGGGATGATGGCTACCGTACGGATAATATCCGTAATCAGCGACGAGCGCTTGATCGGGTCGGTTCCCGCATCATCCAATAATAAACGGGTTTTGAAACGGATAAAGTCCGTTTCGCTCTGTTTGATAAATTCGGAAAACTGGCTGGCATTATGTTTACGGGCAAACGAGTCGGGGTCTTCGCCGTCCGGCAAGAGAACCACTTTCACATTCATCCCGTCTTCCAGCAACAGGTCGATACCGCGCAGGGCCGCTTTGATACCGGCCGCATCACCGTCATACAATACGGTTATATTACTGGTGAAACGATGTATAAGTCGTATCTGTCCCTGTGTAAGAGCCGTACCGGAGGAGGCGACCACATTCTCTATTCCTGCCTGGTGCATGGAGATTACATCGGTATAACCTTCCACCAGGAAACAACGGTCTTCCTTGACAATCGCCTGTTTGGCGAAATAGATACCGTAAAGCTCATTACTCTTATGGTAAATCTCACTTTCCGGAGAGTTGACATATTTGGCTGTTTTCTCGTCTTTCTTGAGCACACGGCCGCCAAAGGCTACGACTTTTCCGCTTAACGTATGTACCGGAAATATCACACGGCCACGAAAACGGTCATTGACCCCTCCGTTATCGTAGGCAATAACCAAACCGGTCTTTTCCAGAAACTCTTTCTTATAACCGTTTTTGGTAGCTTCCTTGTATAAAGCATCGCGCTTGTCGAGGCTGTAGCCCAACTGGAATTTGCGGATGGTGTCTTCGCGGAACCCACGTTCGGCAAAGTAGCGCAGTCCGATCGTTTTTCCTTCTACATGTTCGTATAGTTGGGTGGTGAAGTATTGCTGCGCCCAGCTATTGACGATCAGCATACTTTCGCGGTCGCTTTTCCTTTGCTTCTCCTTGTCGGTCAGCTCCCGTTCCTGTATCTCGATGTTATATTTCTTGGCTAGATAACGCAAGGCATCGAAATAGTTCAGTTGTTCATGCTTCATAATGAAGTGAACGGCCGTACCACCTTCGCCACAGGCAAAACACTTACATATATTTTTAGCCGGAGAGACGTAGAACGAGGGCGTTTTATCAGTATGAAAAGGACATAATCCTACATAGTTGATCCCTCGCTTGCGCAGGGTAACGAATTCTGAAACAACATCCACAATGTTTGCAGCGTCAAGTATCCGGTCTATGGTAGGTTGATCGATCATTTATTTCCTTCCTTAATATAATGGGTGACAAATGTAACGAATTTATTTGAAATGATATCATGCCTGTTTACAATCTGTATGAAAGATTAAAGGGAGGCAACTTCTTCTTCAAACTTCTCTTTGTCGAGCGCTTTGCTTCTCACTTTGCTGCGGTACGAATAAACGGTAGCCAGCGAATAACCCAGGAAATGGGCGATATTGCTGCTGTCGCTGATTCCCAGGCGGATCAGGGCGAAGATGCGTAACTCGGTGGATAATATTTCACCGGATTTAGGGCTTAGTTTTCCTTCTTCCGTCATCAGGGCGTTAAACGATTTGATGAAATGGGGGAATAGCTTCAGGAACGATTTATCGAACTCATTGTAGAAATTCTTCCGTTCATCCCGTATGAATTGCTCGGACTTGATTGTTTTGAATAAGTCGTCCAGTTTGGAGGCCATAGCCAGCTTTGCTAAAGAACGGCGGTAAGTATCCAGTTTATCCAGATAAATGACACATTGGTTCAGGTAAAGGGCAATGTACTCTTCCTTTATTTTACTGGCCTGGCTCAACTCTTTATTGATTTCCTGTAACTGCTCATTGGAGGCACTGACTGCTTTTCGCATGAGGGACAGTTTCTTCATCTGCCGGTACAGGTAGATGATCGTTACCAATAATAAGAAAGATAAAAAGCTCACACTAATCAGTAACGTGCGCGATATCTGTTTCTCTTTCTCGATTTTCAGTTTATACACTTTATCCACGATCGGGAAAAACTCTGTTACTTCTACAGAACGGAGACGGGCATTACAGGCAACGGCATCTTCCATCGAGCAACTCAGATATTTGTAGGCCCGTTCGATATCTCCCTTTTCAAACATCAGCAAGGCCAGTTTTTGCAAGGATATATATTCACGTTTAGCTTCTTTCAGGTCGGCTATGGCGGTTTGGGCCAGGTAATAGATTTGTTTTTCGGTGTCGCCTTTCTGGGCATAGCCTGCGACAGGTTGTATAACAGATAGACCAGTGACTCCCGGTTGTCCAAACCTTCCAACTCTTTATTTATCAGTTCGATTGCTTTATCCGCTTGTCCGTCTACGATCATTTTATCGGCCAGTACCACACTGTGGTCGAGCTGGTTGGTAGTGAGGGATAAGATGGAGTCGCGGTAGGCATTCGTTTTCTCGATATACTTGTGCCGTTCGTCGGTACGGGTGTAGTCTGCTATCCAACCATAGTAAGTACGACAGGTATAATAATAGTAAAGCAGGGTCTGGTTGTCCAGCTGATCCCGGCGTACTTGCTCCAGTTGAGCGGCTACTTCATTGTAAAGTCCCATGATTCCCAGTACTTCGGCTCTTGCGATCCATAAATCGTTCTCGTACTGTGGATTTTGGAGGGACGGAAGGAGTGCTTTCCTTTTTTCCAGATAATGCAAAGCTGAGTCGGCCTGGTAATGTAGGTAGATTCCGTACAGGGAACTGTACAGGTGATATTTTTCCTCTGGCGAAGAAGTGGTATGTGCCAGTTTCCGGATACTGTCTATCTCGTGTTCCCGCTGTTTGTGAAAGTTGGCTTTCATAGCGATGGTACGATCCAACTCTTTGAGCAGGGATTTGATCGTCGGCTCATCGCCGGATGCATGTGCCGGCAATATCGACAAAAGGAGTAGAAAAAGAGAATATATCGTGTTTTTCATGTTGTTGATTTGATTCATCTAGCGCAAAGATAGTGAAATACATTTGAAATACCTTCTAATACGTTTTGATTTTTTGCCTGGTTGAAATATGCTATAGTCTTGTATTACAGGTGAAAAGATGTTTTATGAGTTTTGATTTTTTTTCTAATGCGTTTTCCCGGTAATCCATCCCGCTACATTTGCATCGTTCACCAACAAATCATTCCATGAAAAAGATAATTGTAACCTTTGTATTATGTCTTGGCTTTTGCCTGCCTGTTTTGTCAGGCGTAAAAATACAGAAAGTGGAACCTGCTTTCTGGTGGTCGGGTATGAAGAATCCCGAACTGCAAATCCTATTATATGGTACGGATATCGCAACCGATAGTATATCGATAACAGCTTCCGATATTCGCGTGAAAGAGATCGTGAAGCTACAAAATCCGAATTACTTACTGCTTTATCTGGATCTGTCGGAAACTGCTCCGCAGCAATTCGACATTCAACTGACAAAGAACGGGGAACAAACAATCATCCCTTATCAGATAAAAGGGCGCGAGAAGGACTCGTCTGCCCGGGAAGGTTTCCATGCTTCAGACGTTTTATACCTGATCATGCCCGACCGTTTCGCCAATGGTGATCCGAAGAATGATGTTGTTCCCGGAATGCGCGAGTCGAAAGTGGATCGTACGGATATGTATGCCCGTCACGGAGGTGACCTGAAAGGGATAGCCGATCATTTGGATTATTTCTCCGATCTGGGTGTTACCGCCATCTGGCTGAATCCTATCCTGAAGAACGATATGGCCGAAGGTTCCTATCACGGGTATGCCATTACTGATTATTATGAAGTCGATCCTCGCTTCGGTGATAATGAAGAGTTTCGCCAACTGGTTAGTGCCGCCCATGATAAAGGTTTGAAGATCGTAATGGATATGATCTTTAACCACTGCGGAAGCGAACATTTCTTCTTTACCGATAAACCGTCCGATAACTGGTTTAACTTCCAGGATCATTTCGTGCAGACCGGTTACCAGACGATGCCGCAGGCCGACACCTACCGTTCTGATTACGACAAAGTTAAAAATATAGACGGCTGGTTCACACAGTCGATGCCCGACCTGAACCAACGCAACCGGCATGTTGCTTCTTACTTGATCCAGAACAGTATCTGGTGGATTGAATATGCCGGGATCAACGGTATCCGACAAGATACGCATCCGTATGCCGATTTCGATATGATGGCACGCTGGTGCAGGGCTGTCAATGCTGAATATCCCGATTTCAATATCGTAGGAGAGACGTGGATCGGAAATAATGTAGGTGTCTCTTTCTGGCAGAAGGACAGCAAAGTGGCTTATCCCCGGAACTCTTACCTGCCTTCGGTCATGGATTTTCCTTTGATGAATATCATGTCGTCGGCATTCGATGAAGAGACGAACAGCTGGGATAGGGGACTGGCACGTATCTATGATTACCTGACACAGGATATCGTGTATGCCGACCCGATGAATCTGTTGGTATTCCTTGACAACCACGATACCTCCCGTTTCTATAAAGTACCGCCTACAGGCGACCTGAACCGTTACAAACAGGCTTTGGCTTTCCTGCTGACCGTTCGTGGTATCCCGCAGATTTATTATGGCACCGAAATACTGATGGCTGCCGATAAAGCCGAAGGCGATGGTGTTCTGCGCCGTGACTTCCCTGGCGGATGGACAGGTGACAAGCAAAACGCATTTACTCCGGCCGGTCGCACCCCTCAGCAGAACGAAGCCTATACATATATAAGTAAGCTACTCAACTGGCGAAAAGGCAATGATGCGATAGCCAAAGGCTCGTTCAAACATTTTATTACGCAGAACGAAGTATACGTTTACGAACGTAAGTACGGAAATCATTCCGTTGTTGTTTTCCTGAACGGTTCTGATGCCGACCGCACGGTCGACCTGGCTTCTTATCAGGAAGTGCTTCCCGCCCGTCGGGCTTACGACCTGTTGAACGATCGGCAGATCGATTTGCAGACCTCTTTATCGTTGAAAGGTAAAGACGTGTTGATCCTTGAATTTGGAAAAGTTAATTAAATCATATAATAACACCATGAGAAGTAAAGTATTAATATTGGTCGCCCTGCTCGGATGCAGCACGATCAGCTATGCACAGCAATTGTTGTCGCCTGACGGAAACCTGGAAATGAACTTCCGGTTGGATGAAAAGGGCGCACCGGTTTATGACCTGAGTTATAAACAAAAAGAAGTGATCAAACCCAGCCACCTGGGACTAGAATTAAAGAAAGAAGATGCGGATGCCGCCGTCGACTTTGAGTTCAAACAACGCAAGGACGTGGATGCACTGGATAAGAAAACGAATCTGTATGACGGTTTCCGGATAAAGGATACCCGTACTTCCAGCTTCAATGAAACCTGGCAACCGGTCTGGGGTGAAGAAAAAGAAATTCGGAACAACTACAACGAACTGGCTGTTACGCTGGAACAGCCATCCAACGACCGTTCTATCGTGGTTCGTTTCCGCCTGTTCAATGACGGACTGGGTTTCCGTTATGAATTCCCGCAACAGAAAGAGTTGAACTACTTCGTGATCAAGGAAGAAAAGTCTCAGTTCGCTATGGCAGGCGACCATAAGACATTCTGGTTACCGGGCGATTACGATACGCAGGAATACAGCACCATGACCTCTCGCCTGAGCGAGATCCGCGGTTTGATGAAAGAGGCTGTTACTCCCAACTCATCACAAACACCTTTCTCGCAGACCGGTGTACAGACTCCGTTAATGATGAAATCGGATAACGGATTATATATCAATCTGCATGAAGCCGCTTTAGTTGATTATTCCTGTATGCATCTGAATCTGGATGACAAAACGATGACGTTCGAGTCCTGGTTGACACCGGATGCAAAAGGCGATAAAGGATATATGCAGACACCTTGCCAGTCACCGTGGAGAACGGTTATCGTAAGCGATGACGCCCGTAATATCCTGGCTTCACGCATCACATTAAACTTGAACGAACCCTGTAAGTTGGATGATGTATCCTGGATCAAGCCGACGAAATATGTCGGTGTATGGTGGGATATGATCACCAACAAAGGAACATGGGCTTACACCGACGAATTGAGCAGTGTCAAATTAGGGGAAACCGATTATTCAAAAACAAAACCCAACGGACGCCACTCCGCTAATACAACGAACGTAAAGCGTTATATCGACTTTGCGGCAGCCAATGGTTTCGATGCCGTCCTGGTGGAAGGTTGGAACGAGGTTGGGAAGATTGGTTCGGCAAGAGTAAAGATTATGTATTCGACTTTGTTACTCCCTATCCTGATTTCGATGTACAGGAAATCCATCGTTATGCAGCAAGCAAAGGAATAAAAATGATGATGCATCATGAAACATCTGCTTCCGTCCGTAATTACGAACGTCATATGGATCAAGCCTACCAGTTCATGGTAGACAACGGCTATACCAGTGTGAAGAGCGGTTATGTAGGCGATATCATTCCCCGCGGCGAACATCATTACGGACAGTGGATGTGTAACCATTATCTGTATGCTGTAAAGAAAGCGGCCGACTATAAGATCATGGTAAACGCTCACGAAGCAACACGCCCAACCGGCCTGTGTCGCACGTATCCGAACCTGATTGGTAACGAATCGGCTCGCGGAACAGAATATGAATCATTTGGAGGTAATAACGTGGATCATACAACGATTCTTCCTTTCACTCGTCTGATCGGTGGTCCGATGGATTATACGCCGGGTATCTTCGAAACACATTGCAGCGCGATGAATCCGTCGAACACTTCACAGGTTCGTTCTACATTGGCACGTCAGCTGGCACTTTATGTAACGATGTACAGTCCGCTCCAGATGGCAGCCGATGTTCCCGAACATTACGAACAATATGCCGATGCCTTCCAGTTTATTAAAGATGTCGCTCTCGATTGGGACAAATCGCTTTACCTGGAAGCAGAACCGGGCGATTATATCACGATTGCCCGCAAAGCAAAAGGAACAGGTAACTGGTTCGTTGGCTGTACGGCCGATGAGAACGGACATGAATCCCGCCTGTTTTTCGACTTCCTTGATCCGGGAAAGAAATATGTGGCAGTAATATACGCCGATGCAAAAGATGCCGACTGGAAAAATAATCCGCAGGCATATACTATAAAGAAAGGTGTGTTGACAAGCAAAAGCAAATTGAATTTGAAGGCTGCCAGCGGAGGAGGTTTTGCTATCAGCATTCAGGAAGTGAGCGACCCGAAAGAAATAAAAGGGTTAAAAAATCTATAAGGTGAAAGGATTGTTAAGGTTATTAAGTAAACTTGTAAAGAACTTAAATTTAAGCACATGAAACGTTTAAGGTTTAAAGCACTGTTGATGCTGATCGCAGGCTTGTGTATGTCCGTTTCTGTTTTTGCCCAGCAAATGACAGTAACTGGAGTTGTGAAAGATCCTACAGGAGAACCGGTTATCGGGGCGAATGTTATTATAAAGGGGACAACGAACGGGACCGTTACCGATATAGACGGTAAGTTTCTGTTGTCTGCCTCTAAAGGCGATATTATCTCTGTTTCATTTATCGGATATAAGATGCAGGAATTGCCTGCTACCTCTGATATGAATATCATTCTGGTAGAAGATTCCCAGATGTTGGAGAATGTTGTCGTTATTGGATATGGTACGGTTAAGAAGAATGATGCTACCGGTTCTGTTATCGCCATCAAGCCGGATGAAAAGAACCGCGGCTTGCAGGTCAGTCCCCAGGATATGTTGATGGGTAAAGTGGCCGGTGTATCCGTTGCCTCTTCAACCGGACAGCCGGGTTCCTCTTCTTCGATCCGTATCCGTGGCGGTTCTTCCTTGTCTGCTAAAAACGATCCGTTGGTGGTTATCGACGGTGTGATTATGGGTAACAGTGCCCCAGACGGGTTAAGCAATCCGCTGAGTACGATAAACCCTTCTGATATCGAGTCTTTTACAGTCCTGAAAGATGCATCGGCTACTGCAATCTACGGTTCTCGTGCCTCGAATGGTGTTATCATCATTACGACGAAAAAAGGAAAGAGCGGCAGTGTGAAGATCAATTACAGCGGTAATGTGTCTGTCAGCACGAAACGTAATAAAGTAGATGTAATGAGCGGGGATGAATACCGTGATTATATCACAAATGCTCCGAACACGACGGAGGGTATGTTGAATGCGTTGAATCTCTTCCCGAATGTCAGTACAGACTGGCAGGATGAAGTGTTGCGTACGGCAATTTCGACCGACCATAATATCAGTGCTTACGGCTCTGTCAAAGAATTTATGCCTTACCGTGTCTCTTTCGGTTATACCGATCAGAACGGTATTCTGAAAACATCTAATTTCCAGCGATATACCGGAAGCGTTTCATTGACTCCTTCCTTCTTTCAGGACCACCTGAATGTAAACCTGAATGGTAAAGGCGTTTATATCAAAAACCGTTTTGCCGATACGGGTGCTTTGGGAAGCGCGGTTAGCTTCGACCCGACCAAGCCGGTTACAAACGGCAGTAAATACGGAGGTTATTTTACCTGGACCGGCGACTACACACCGGACGGCACCAGAGCGACCTCAGCCGGAGTCAACCCTGTTTCTATGCTGGAAATGGTCGATGACCGTTCGACAGCCAAGTCGTTTATCGGAAATGCGCAGTTCGATTACAAACTGCACTTCTTGCCGGATTTACGCTTTAATATGAATATGGGTATCGATTATACATCTGTGGAAGGAAAGAAATATGTAGACCCGAATGCTCCCGGTTCTTATCAGCCGGACGATGACGCAACCGGAAGTAACCGTATCTATAATAGTACACATAAAAACAAACTGTTTGATTTCTATGCACAGTATTCCAAAGAACTACCGTCGGTAGCCAGCCGCTTCGACGTCATGGCAGGTTATTCTTATCAGAGTTACCAGACGCAGACGGATAATGTGACCTATTATTTGTCGCGCAAGCCGGAAACGTTCGGACAGAATACGACCGTAAGCAACGAATATAAGGAAACAGATACCAAATATGTACTGGCCTCTTTCTATGGACGTATGAATTACTCGCTGATGGATAAATATCTGTTGACATTCACTTTACGTGATGATGCCTCTTCCCGTTTTGCCAAAGATAAACGCTGGGGACTCTTCCCTTCGCTGGCTTTGGGGTGGAAGATGAATGAAGAAAGCTTTATGAAAGATTTTAGTAGCCTGGATGAATTGAAGTTGCGTTTAGGCTGGGGTGTTACCGGGCAGCAGGATATTAACCAGGGCGATTATCCGTATCTTTCATTTTACCGGGAAGGAAAAGGGGGAGCCATGTATCCTGTTTATGATGCTGCCGGAAATGTGACCTGGATAAATGTATTGGCACCGACAGCCGTCAACCCGAATCTGAAATGGGAAACAACGACTACCTATAATGTCGGTATCGATTACGGATTCCTGAACGGCCGTATTACCGGTTCTTTGGATGGTTATATCCGTAAGACAAAAGACCTTATCAATGCGGAAGTGAATGTGCCGGCCGGAACCGACTTTGCCGAATATGTTGTTTCGAATATCGGTTCGCTCGAAAACAAAGGGGTTGAGTTTTCTATCAATACCCGTCCGATAGTAAGCCGTGACTTTAGTTGGGACCTGGGTTTCAATATCGCTTACAACAAGACTAAGATTACGGAACTGACTTATAACGATAATTCCGATTCACCGGGTAAACGTTTCGAATCGACAGGTGGTGACGGTGGTTTGCGTCTGAAGATCCATAGCGTTGGTTATGCTCCGGGTACATTCTATGTTTTCCAGCAAGTGTATGATGCCGACGGAAACCCGATCGAAGGTGAGTATGTGGACCGTAACGGTGACGGTGTAATTACCGACAATGACCTTTATCGTTATAAGAAACCGACCGCAGACGTGTTGATGGGCTTCAACTCCAAATTCACGTATAAGCAGTGGGATTTAGGCTTCAACGGACGTGTCAGCCTGGGCAATTACAATTTCAACTCGACGGCCGCCAATGCTGCATTGGGCGTCAACGAATTGTTTGGGAACAATGCGTTGAGCAATAAACCTACATCAGCTTTGAAAACCGGATTCCAGTCACGCCAGCGTTTGTCGGATTACTATATCCAGAATGCTTCGTTCCTGAAGATCGACAATATAACATTGGGATATAATGTCGACAAGTTTATCAAAAGTAGCTGGAATGCCCGTTTCTATGCAACCGTGCAGAACCCGATCATCATAACCAAGTATGACGGTCTCGATCCTGAAGTGAATGACGGTATGGATAACAACGTATATCCGCGTCCGATAACAGTATTATTCGGAGTTAACATCAATTTCTAAAATGCATCTATCATGAAACTGAAAAAATATATATCATTGGGCCTTGCCTCTTTATGTTGTGTATGGGCCACTTCCTGTCTGGGTGACCTCGATCAGGAGCCGATACTGGATAAATCCAGCAGTTCTATCCATAATGAAGCCGACTGCCAGTCCTTCCTGGCTAAAATCTATTCCGGTTTCGGCTTGTCGGGAAACTCTTCCGATACAAATGTCGAACCTGACTTGCAGGGTGGCGACCAGGGTTCGCTGGTTTTTCTCCGCGGATTGCTCTCCTTGCAGTTGTTCCCTTCCGATGAAGCGATCTGGAACTGGGCGGACGAAGGTATTGTGGAGTTATGCCAGCTGAACTGGGATTATACATTGCCTTATGCTTATTCATTCTACCAGCGTGCCATGCTGAATGTTCGTTACTGCAAGGAATTCCTGGACGTTTATGCGGCAGATAGCGACATTCCTGATATTCAGAAATATCGTGACCAGGTGCGCGGACTCCGGGCAATGAATTATTATTACCTGATCGACCTTTATCGCAATCCGGGTGTTGTTTGGGATGACAGCCCGACAGACGATAAGTCGTGGAAACCGTCACAGATAGGGGCGGAGGCATTGTTTGACAAGATTGTAGCCGAATTGATCGATCTTTCCGAAAACGGTAATCTGGACGAAACGCCTTCTATGGCAACGTACGGTCGTGTAACCAGACCGGTCATTAACACGCTTCTTGCCAAAATGTATCTGAATGCAGAAGTTTATACAGGCAAACCGATGTATGACAAGGCTGCTGTATATGCCCAGAAAGTGATTGACGCCGGGTTCGGCCTGGAAGATAATTATGCCAACCTCTTCTGTGGTGAAAACCATCTGACGGGTATGCATAAGAATGAAATCATCTACGCGATCCCTTTCGATAATGTCAATGCAAAAAGCTATGGCAGTACAATTATGCTGACAGCCGCTGCCTATGGTGGTGATATGGACCAGACCTGGTTTGGAATGTCTTCTTCGTGGACTTGCCTGAAGCCGACACAGCAGATGATCGGATTCTTCAACGAAAGTCCGGATGCGGGAACCGACAGCCACGGTAGCCTGGTTAAGAAAGATAAACGTTATGCTTTCTATGATGGTGCCGGAACACGTACTCCGGAATCGAAAATGCAGGACTGGAACACCGGTTATCTGTGCCATAAATTTACGAACCTGGGCTGGGACGGCGCAGCGGTAACTCCGACACCCGATCCGAACACCGACTTCCCGTTGTTCCGTCTGGCAGACATCTATCTGATTTATGCGGAATGTGCCGTACGCAATGCTGCCGGAACCAATAAGGAACAGGCCGTTGAGTATGTAAACCAACTGCGTGAACGTGCTAACGGTGATAAGAGTGCCAATATTACAGCCTCTGACCTGTCTCTTGATTTTATTCTCGATGAACGTGCCCGCGAATTATATTGGGAAGGACAGCGTCGTTCCGACCTCGTACGTTTCGGAAAATTCACCAAGGATTATGCCTGGGCATATAAAGGGGGTACATTGGAAGGCGTTGCAAACATTGACAGTCGCTTTAATATCTATCCGATCAGCGACCGCGACCTGACAGCCAATCCGAACCTGGTGCAAAACCCGGGATATGAATCATTAAAATAATAACTTCCAAATCTGTAAACAAATGAAGAAACTGAATATATATATGCTCCTTTTAGCCGGTTCATTATTCTGGACCGGTTGCGGAGAAGACAGAGACGATAATCCGGTTTTTCAGGAACCAACCGAGTTTGACCTGAATACACCGGCACAGGCAAATGAAGTATATGATCTGAAGAATCTTTCTTCCATTGAACTGACCTGTACGCAACCTAATTACGGATACGTGGCTTCTACCACCTATAAAGTACAACTCTCCCTGGAAGAAACTTTTAAGGAGGCCGATGAGGCAGCCGGTACAAAAGCAAATTATGCCACCTTATCCCCGGCTTACCCACTGCCTGAACTGAATATAGACGCCGTTGACTTTGCCATGGCTTTGCTGGATTTGTGGAAGGCTTCGAACGATAATGCCGAATTGCCGGAGACACCCATGCCGGTTTATATTCGTCTGAACGCTTCCCTTACGAATAATGGAGCAGGACAAATCACGTCCAATGTTATCGAACTTCCGAAAGTATTGGGTTATAATGTGGAACCTCCTGTCACTTTGCCGGGACAGATGTACCTGGTAGGTGATTTTGCCTCCGGAAGCAGTTGGGGTAAATGGGTAGAAATGATCCCGGTAACGGATACTCCGGGTAAATTCTGGTCCATGCAGTATTTTGGCGGTAATAACGTAATGAAGTTCAATGCGCAGCCTTTGTGGGACGGCAATCAGGTCGCTTATTCCGAAGGTCTTGTCCCCGCCTCATCGGCCTCTTTAGCCGGAGTGTCCGGTGTAGATGATGGTAGTGGCGGAGAGAATATCGGTGTGAAGAATGTCGGCTGGTATATCCTGGTCGTTACCACCGAAGTGTCAGGTAAGGATTTGAACTACACTCTCGAATTTCTGGCTCCCGATATCTACCTGACCGGCGATCCTTCCGGCGGTTGGGATACCTTCGACGAGACCCGTAAATTCACCGTCCCTTCCGGTGAAGGCGAATTTGTTTCACCCGCTTTTGTAGCCTCCGGCACCTTACGTATGTGCATTAAATTGCCGTCAACCGACTGGTGGCGTACCGAGTTTGCCATCCTGAGCAATAAGATCGAATACCGTAAGAACGGAGGTGATCAGGAAGCAGTGAATGTTTCGGCAGGCCAGAAGGCTTACCTCAACTTTCTGGATGGTACGGGGAGTATTAAATAAAACATTTCATAGTTCCTGATGTAACTTCGCTTGGTATAGGTACTGAACCGAATTACATTAGCTACAAATCTATTGTCGATAGCTTTCAGTATTATTATTGATTGCTATCGACAATATTGTTTATAACTATCGATAATATTACTTACAGCTGTCGGCAATATATTAGTAAGGCATCTAATCAGAGAGAGATGCCGGTAAAATAGTATCTCCCACGGCATGTTACATTAATTATTATTTGAAATAATTTGGCTAAAGTGATATCTGAAACTGTCGTAACTGTTATATTTGCACTATAAAACATAAAAATATGATAGTCAGAATACTTTGCTTGCTGGCATTTGCGTTGATTTTTAATTCATGTCACGGTCAGCAGACTGCAAAAACAGAGAAAGAGGATACAACGCCGAGAACCTTTGAAATGGTTGCCGTCCCCAGTATGATTACCGATCCGGGCGAACGTGCCAAATATCTGGTCCAGCATTATTGGGATAAATTTGATTTTACCGATACGGCGTATATCCATCTGCCGGATATCACGGAACAGGCATTTACCAACTATATCGACCTGATGAAATATGTGACTCCGGAAGTTGCGACCTCTTCCATCAAAGGTATGATGCACAAGGCTACGGCTGATAGCAGCTTCTTTGCTCATATGGCCGGTCTGTATGAAAAGTATCTTTATGATCCTAACTCTCCGATGCGCGATGAATCTTTGTATATCCCTGTACTCGAATCCGTTCTGGCCGCACCGGTCCTCGATGAAGTAAACAAAATCCGTCCTGCCCATTTATTGGAACTGGCATTGAAGAACAGGGTAGGTGAGCCGGCAACCGACTTTACTTATACCTTGGCCGATGGAAAAACCGGTACATTATATAATGTAAAGGCTGATTATCTTTTGTTATTCTTCTACAATCCGGATTGCCATGCCTGTAAAGAAATTACGGAACAATTGTCGGGTGATCCGTTGATCGGCCGGATGATGTCTGATAAGAAACTAAAGATTCTGGCTGTCTATCCCGATGAGGACCTGGAAGCCTGGCGGAAACATATCCCTGATGTGCCGGCAACCTGGATAAACTCCCATGATAATACGGTAAGCCTTAAAAATGATGAGATATACGATCTGAAAGCAATTCCAACCCTTTACCTGTTGGATAAAACGAAAAAAGTTATACTAAAAGATGTCACATTTAACCAGTTGATGGAATTTATACAAATGCAAACGAACTAAGTATGTAAATAAAATTTGAGTATGAGAACAACGTTATTATCAGTGATTTTTCTGGCTGGTGTCAGCCTGACTGCTTCTGCGCAGTTTAAAATCGGAGGGAAAACAATTAACACCAAGAAAGTGGTTAGTGCCGCTACCGATGTTGCCAAAGCTGTCACACTTAGTGATGCCGATATAGTGGCTATGAGCCGTGAATATATCGAATGGATGGATACCCATAATGAAGTGGCTGGTCCCGATACGGAAATGGGGCAGCGTCTGGAACGTCTGACAAAGGATATCAAAGTAGACGGACTGGATCTGAATTTTAAGGTATACAATGTTATCGACGTAAATGCTTTTGCCTGTGGTGACGGTAGTGTCCGTGTTTGCGGCGGATTGATGAAAGTGATGGACGACAATGAAGTAATGGCTGTTATCGGACATGAAATCGGTCATGTGCTCCATTCCGATTCGAAAGATGCCATGAAGAACGCTTATCTGACTTCGGCTGCAAAAAATGCCGCAGGAGCAACCAGTGATGTCGTAGCTAAATTATCGGATTCCCAGTTAGGTGATCTGGCAACAGCATTGGCCGGTGCCCAATATTCTCAAAAACAGGAAAATGAAGCAGACGATTACGGCTTTGAGTTTAGTGTAGCTAATGGTCTTGATCCGTACAGCATGCATAATTCATTGAATAAACTGATGAGTTTGAGTGAAGAGGCACCGAAATCATCCAAATTTCGCCAGATGTTTTCAAGCCATCCCGAAACAGCTAAACGTGTTGAACGGATGAAGGAGAAAGCGGATGAATATATGAAAGATAAGAATTGATTGTTAATATACCTTGCCAAATAAGGTATTCTACTAAAATATTGCTAAAACAAGTATGATTTGTGCTATAAAACTATGCTGAATAACATAAAGCACTTATATTTGCACTGTGTTTTTCATGGTATTAGATTTAAGGTTAGCAATGAAGATTGGTTGTCGGGATGACAACCTTTTCTTTTTTATAGACTTTACCGATCATCATTTGTCCACTTTCCCTCTTTTAATTCCGAAATAATATTACTTTTGTATCAGTACTATAAAATTTATGTGGTGTGGATACAAAAATAAAATTACGGGTTCAAGGGCTGACTAATAGCCAGATTCAGTCGGGAGCGTATGCCTGATACTGGCGGAAGAAAACGGAGCCCGTCGTATACCTATTATAGTAGGGACATCGGAAGCACAATCCATTGCTATTGCATTAGAACATATTACGCCTCCCAGGCTCTTACTCATGATTTATTTATGACTTTTGCCCAGGCTTTCGGCATTCAGCTACGGGAGGTTTTCATTTATAAGTTCGAAGACGGGGTTTTCTATTCCGAGCTGTTGTTCGATGATGGCATAACTCAGGTACGCCTCGATTCACGGACATCGGATGCCATTGCAATTGCTCTTCGGGTGAAATGCGACATCTATACAACAGAACATATCGTTTCAGAATGCGGAGTCGTGCTGGAAGAATCCTCGATGCCGGATGAAATGGATGACAACGATTATGCTTTGCTGGACAAAGAGCCTGAAGATATAGAAGATGAGGCGGAATTGAAGAAATGGCTTTCTCTTCTGGATGAAGAAGAACTGAGCGAACGGATGGAAGAAGCCGTAGCTGATGAGAACTATGAATATGCAAAGATGTACAAAGATGAGATCCGTCGTCGTGAAGAAGAGGAGGGCAGTGCCAAATGATAGACCAACAGAGCGGGATTAGTCTGGAGTCCCTTTTACGTGGAATACTGGGGATCGTGACAGTTCTGGCTGTTGCATATGCCTTGAGTTATGACCGGAAACGTATCGACTGGAAGTTGATAGGAGGCGGATTGATCATGCAGCTCATATTTGCCCTGGCAGTTCTTTATGTACCGTTCGTGGGAACAGCTTTGGAATGGATGGGGAAGGCGTTTATTAAACTGATGGACTTTACCCAGGCGGGAGTTGGCTTTTTATTAGGACCGTATGCAACCAAAAGTAATGGGTTTATATTCCTGATCCATTCATTACCGGTTGTCATTTTCTTTTCAGCATTGGTTTCCCTCTTTTACTATTGGGGAATTATCCAGCGTGTTGTGGGAGCTTTTTCCTGGTTGCTACGAAAGTTTATGAATATATCGGGTGCGGAAGGATTAGTTACCTCCGGAAATATATTTATGGGAATGACTGAATCTCCCGTACTTATTAAGAATTATTTGCCGGCGATGAATAAGTCGGAAATCTTCCTGGTTATGGTGTCCGGAATGGGGACTATCGCCGGAACGGTTATGGCAACTTATATCGGTATGTTATCGGGGGGTGACCCTGTAGCCAGGGTGTTGTTTGCCAAGCATCTGATTTCGGCGTCGTTGATGGCTGCACCCGGCTCGATCGTTTTGGCAAAGATGCTTTGTCCGCAGACGGAAGTTGCTGTTGATCAGGCTGCCACTCTGGAAAAAGGAAGTTCTCATCCGACGGCTTTGGATGCGTTGGCTGCCGGAACATCTACCGGTATCCGCCTGATGGTCAATATAGCTGCAATGCTTTTGGTATTCATTGCGCTGGTAGCTTTGGCGAATTATCTTCTGGAAGGACTGCTGGGCCGTTATACCGGTTTGAATGAATGGATTGTTTCGGTGACTGACGGTAAAGCGCAGGGATTGACGTTCCAGTTTATTCTTGGAGTTATCCTGGCTCCTTTTATGTGGCTGATCGGTATTCCGTCACCGGATATTATGCTTGTCGGTTCTTTGCTGGGACAGAAGACGATCCTGAATGAATTTGTGGCTTATTTCCAGTTGCAGGAGTGGAAAGATGCCGGGATGTTCATGTATCAAAAGTCGATTTTAATGTCTACCTATATATTATGTGGTTTTGCCAATATCTCGTCTATCGGGATTCTGTTAGGCGGAATGGGAGTACTGGCTCCGGAGAAGAAGGAAATGATAACCCGTTTCGGTTTTCCGGCCATGATTGCCGGTGCTTTGGTTTCTGTGCTGTCGGCTACGATTATAGGGATGATACTCGGGTAATTGAAAATTATAAATTGAAAATTAAAGAGACGTGCAGATATTTTATACGCCGGATATTGCAGTGAATCCGGAACTGCCGGAAGAGGAGGCAGGTCACTGTATTCGTGTACTTCGTCTGACCGAAGGCGATGAAATTTTACTGACTGATGGTAAAGGTACTTTTTATAAGGCGGCTATCAGTCGTGCCCATCATAAACATTGCGAAGTGTCCATTCTGGAGAGTTGGCAGCAACCGGCTTTATGGAACTTCCGCCTTCATATCGCAGTTGCTCCGACAAAAAATATGGATCGGATGGAATGGTTTGCAGAGAAAGCGACCGAGATCGGTATTGATGCCATTACCTGCCTGAATTGTCGTTTCTCAGAACGGCGGGAGATAAAACCAGCCCGTCTGGAAAAGATCCTGATCAGTGCCATGAAGCAGTCGCAAAAGGCGACACTACCCCAGCTGGAAGGAATGACTGATTTCAAATCATTTGTCAGCCAACCTTTTGACGGTCGTAAGTTTATCGCTCATTGTGAGGATGGAGATAAAACATTATTAAAACAAACGTATCGCCCAGGTGAAAACGTTTTAGTGCTGATCGGCCCTGAAGGAGACTTTAGCCTGAAGAGATAGAACTGGCTCTAAAAAAGGGATTTGAACCTATCTCGTTGGGAGATAGCCGACTTCGCACAGAAACAGCAGCGTTGGTGGCTTGCCATACGATTCATGTACTGAATCAGTAAAGATTAAATATCATAGAAAAAAGGATATGTTAACCGAAGAAATACCTTTGGTTCGTATCCTTTTTTTATTTTTCTTTGAACCATACTTTAATACTTCAATGGAAAAGGAGGAGAGATATTGAAGGTTATGTTATATTAACATCCCATTTTATGTTAATGGTAAAATAC
>NZ_QSDP01000083.1:0-28777 GCF_003463685.1 Parabacteroides sp. AM58-2XD | reverse complement strand
TGTTTAATAAGACTAATTTCAATGATGTCAAAGAACAATTTAATCCCCTTATTCCGGGATTATTTGATTAATTAATAACTCGTCCCGATTTTAACGGGACACTAGTGATTATTGAGATATAATTATGAACTTGTAATGTGATTGTTTGCGGAGATTAATGTCTGTATTTGCCGTATAATATGCGGAGAATATAAGTGCTAATCTCCGCATACAGTATATTGGCATCACTTGTTTTCTATAAATGACTTATATTCTGTTATTCGATACCCTCTCGGGTATTTATTGCGTGATTATATTAAAAAGAGTACCTGAAAGGGTATCAAATTTGTTAAGAGAAGTCATTAAATAACCTAAATTTGTCCCTAAGAATCTCACGTAATAATCATTATTTTCCTGATAAACGTTAAATAAGAACCTAAATCGATCGGTGTGATGGTTCGTGAAAAATGGTATTTTAAGATTTTGGTTGTTCCTAAAGTCTTATTATATATTGTTTTACATGATGCTTCCGTGCCGATCTTTGCATATATCCCTACCTGTACCTTTGTATCGTTCCCCTGGAAACAGTAGTATTAATCATTAAAATAGAAAAGCTATGACACTGAAATTTAGAAAGGTGCAGCGCAAGGTTCTTAGCGGTGACGATAAGGACAAGGTGAAGACTTATGCGATGGCGCGGTCGTCGAACTATTGCGATATGGATAAGTTGTGTGAATTGATCTTCAGCCGCTCGGCGATGTCGAGTGCTGATGTGAAGGCGATACTTGATTCGTTAAACTGGGCGATGAGCCTGGAGCTTCGTTCGGGTAGTATTGTACAGGTGGGTGAGTTCGGTAGTTTTCGTCTTTCGATTCGTTCGAAAGGTGCGGAGACGGCGGATGCTTTCAATGCTTCCCTGATAAAAAAGGCACGGGTGATATTCTCGCCGGGTACCAGTCTGCGCTGGATGAGTGAGATCGTGAAGTTTGAAGAGGATGAAGATACGAAACCTAAAAAAGAAGAAGGTTCCGGTGGAGATGACAGACCGGAAATTGAATAATTGAAAATGGTAAATTGAGGATTACTTGATTGAAAGAGGAAAGGGGAACGTATGAAAAAAAGACTGACTATTCAATTGGTAATGGCAATCCTGCTCGTAATGAGCGGGATTGTTCTTCTTTTCTCCGGTTTCTGGATTGCTCCGAAAGGGGAGATTCATAATAGTGTGCTGGTGGCTTTCGGGGAAACCTGCACATTTGCCGGGGCTTTGTTTGGAGTGGATTATTCGTATAAAATTAAATCGGTACAAAATGAAAGAGAGGATAAGTAGGGATTTTACTTGGGAAGAAATGACGTATAGCCGGGTGGCGGTAGAGAACGGGTTGCTGAATGAGCCGCCGTTTGAGGTGAAGCAGGCTATGATGGAGTTGGTGAAACGGTTGTTACAGCCGTTGCGGGTGGCTTATGGGAAGCCGATTGCGATTACAAGCGGTTACCGGAGTCCGGAGGTGAACAGGTTGGTGGGCGGCGTGCCTTCGAGCCAGCATATGAAAGGAGAGGCTGCGGATTGTTATGTGCCTGATCCGAAGGAGCTACTGGATGTGTTGCTTTATTGTAAGTTACCTTTCGATCAAGCGATTCTTTATAAACGAAAGAAGTTCCTGCATTTGTCGTTTCGGGTAAATGGAGAGAATCGTTATCAGGTGATCATTAATAAATGAAGGGGGATAGGTATGGATATGTGGGGTAGAAGTTTGCTTGTTTCGGTTGGTTTGTTGGTTATTTTGCTGTCCGGTTGTAGTGTCGGGCGGCGTAGTGTGCAACACCGGGAGATAAGAGAAGAGGTGCATAGTATTCATAGTGATAGTATGTTGTTGAAAAATTTGTATCAGGCTTCTCGCAATAAGGTGATCGATATAGAGCATATCGTGTTCGATAGCTGCCGGTTGAATGGGATGCAGTCCGTTACTCGTGTCGCTATTAAGGAACAGGGGGAGGAGGTGGTTGAATCGGTTGTTAGTTCTGGTTCTGTAGATGAGAACTGTTTTGCCGGTTCTGATTCTTTTCAGAAAGGTAGTACTGTGGAGTTTTCTTATCCAAAGCGTATGTTGGTGATTGGGGTGGTGTTGTTGGTTTGTTCGTTATATATAGGTATAACATTTAGAAAGCAGAAGTAAAATTCGTGCCAGCATTTTATGAGAGATTAATAGTATTTTCCAATTCCCCCAAATCCAGTTATAATTTTATTTTCTTTCGTTTTATTGATAAAGTTGTTTAGCCGTTTTTCAAATTCAACAGGCCGTTTCCTTGCTGCTTCAATGTATGCAATTCGGATACGTTTATATGGGTCGGAAAAGTGTTGATAATTTTTCCATGCTGTTTTATCTGCTTTCAATCTGTCAATTATATCATCTGGAAAAATAAAAGGGTCAGACAAAATAGTTCGTATTTTATCCTCAAATTTAGGGTGTATCATTTTATTTTCCAATAACCATTTAAGTCTTTCTTTGTTGGCTTGCGAGTAAGTACTTTTAGGGTTTCTAGGCGTGAAGCGCTGAATTTTATGTTCTTTGTCAAGCGATTTTATCGTACTGTCAATCCATTCGAAACAAAGGGCTTCTTCAACGGCATCATTGTATATAATGCTTTTTTTACCTGATGATTTCTGAGGAAAGACAAACCAAATTTCATCTTTGATTTCAAAATTGTCTGTCAGCCACTTTCTCCAGTCTTCCCGATTTTCAAAGTACTTTATTTTATTCTCTGTTGTCATAATGGTTATCTTTTGGTAAACTCAATCGGTTCGATGTCATAATTTAGGGTTTTGATGTCGCAGTCTTCGTAATCTATCCCGTAACGCATCCTAACCATACCAAAATGCGGGCTGATATACGATGGGAAAGTCGGATCGACAGAACACCAACCAGCACCTTCTATATAGCATTCGGGCCAGGCATGGGTGCTTTCGGCTTTCCATTCAGGGACATAGCAATATCCTACAGCAAAACGAGTCGGTATATTCATGTAGCGCATCAATGCGGTAAATACATTCGTGTATTCGCTACAAGTACCTTTCCTTGTCTGGATAACGGTATTGACATCTACGGTTCTGCAAATTCCTGCATCAATCTGTTTGGCAATGGAATTGGATGGTGATAAATAGGTATAAACAAATTTGAGAGCTTTCTCTATTATAATGAAGGTCTGCGTTTCATCCTTAAACAGTGTATCGGCAATTTGTCTAATGTGTTCGTTTTGTGCATCTATTAACGGGGTAGATTGTAAAAATCGGGCGATCTCTCTGTCGTATTCCCGTGATTTGTCATACTTGGCTTCTTTCATTTTAGCCAGTTTGCTTCCATCCAGGTAGGGATTGATAGTTGTAAGTGATATTTCGTAATTATCTCCGTTTTTCGAAATTTGTGTAATCCGCTGGGGATAACAGTCTATTGCTTTAATATCGGGCTTCTTCACTGTAAAGGTGAAATTGACGGTATCCTGATTAGCCAGGCGGAAGTATTTGGAATATGATTGTGCAAAAACTGACTGTGCAATAAACATACACATAATCAGCATAAATGGGTATTTACTCATGACGTTTCGTTTTATGATTTACAAACGATGACAAAGTTAGTAAATATTTAGATGTTATGATGATTATGGGGAATAAACCTTTGGATGGGGAAATTTTCAGGTAGAGTAAGCGAAAAACAAATTACTTTTTCAGTAAAATTGATTCTATCTTTTCCTTTAACTGATCTTTAGGCATTGCTCCCTGAAGCATTTGGGGTTTTCCTTCCATAGGGATGTATAGAAGGGCCGGTATTCCCTGAATGCCGAATGCCTGGGCCAACTCTGTTTCTTTATCTACATCGACTTTGTAAATGTTGATCTGTCCGGCATATTCTTTGGCAAGCTGTTCCAGTGAAGGAGCGATCATCTTACAGGGACCGCACCAGTCGGCATAGAAGTCGATGATGGCAGGTTTGTCTCCGAGATATTTCCACTCATTTGGATTTGCTTCATAGTTGTATATCTTTTTTAGGAAGTCCGCCTTTGTAATATGTACAGGTGCAGCTGCTTGCTTTCCTGTTACTTCCGTGGTTGAAGTTGTTTCATTACTGTTGTTTTTGGCTTGTCCTTTACAGGATACTAAAGTCATGAAACCTACAACTAAAACCAGTAATGTGAAGATTCTTTTTGTATTCATTTTATTCTATTTTGGTGTTGATAATTATTTCTACTATAAAATTGTTTTATATGAAATTATAATGCAAACATATATTCTATTATCTAATACAACAAGTTTCTAGTGGAAAATATTTTCATGGATAACATAGTTTCACAGAAATGACTTGATTCTACAGATTTGAAAGATTTATTGCCTATATCTTTTTAATGCATTAACACTTTGAGGCGAAACGTGCAATGTGAATTATAAACTCTTATAGTTATTAAAGAATAATACTTCAGCATATATAACAGAATGGAGTTTATTATCCGTAACTTGCAAAGAATAGAGTTTATAAATTTGCTGTAAAACAATGTGTTATGAAAGGTAAAGAGAGTAAGAAAGAAAAGAAAAAGGAAAAGTCTTCTGCTGACAAAGCAAAAACTCAGACTGACTACCAGCGTGAAAAGACGAGTAAGCAAGACAAAGGTTTTAATCTGATAACTAAAACATAATGGTAACCATCAAAAGAGAAGGTATTATTCTTGAATGTACTGATTTGAATTTTGAAAGCGAAAGTGTAATGAATCCGGCTGTGATAGCCGAAGAAAATACTGTACATATGTTATACCGTGCAGTAAGAGAAGGGAATTATTCAACTATTGGCTATTGCAGGCTGGAAGGACCATTGAAAGTGGTTCAACGAAATAAAGAACCTTTAATCAGTCCTGAATTTGATTATGAAAGCCAGGGAGTGGAAGATCCCAGAATAGTAAAAATTGGAGATGTGTATTATCTGACTTATACGGCCTATGATGGCATGAGTGCTGTCGGGGCATATGCCGTATCTGGCGATCTGGCTCATTTTGAAAAGAAAGGAGTGATCACCTCACAATTCACATTCCGGCAATTCAAAAGATTGATGATGTCGCATGAGCATCTGATTGGTAAATATTTTCGTTCGTATAACAAACGGGAATCTAAGACAAATTCTGGCAAGAAGATTTATCTGACGGATAAGAACGTAGTGTTTTTCCCGCGTAAGATTAATGGGAAATTTTATTTTATGCATCGTATCAAACCGGATATACAATTGGTTTGTGTGGAGAAGTTGGAGGATTTAACGACCAAATTTTGGACTGATTATTTCATTGACTTCTCCAACAAGATCCTTTTAAAACCCCAGTATGATCATGAAGCCAGTTATATAGGAGCTGGCTGTCCTCCGATAGAAACACCAGAAGGATGGTTGCTGATCTATCATAGCGTGTATGATACACCGGGCGGATATGTCTATTCAGCTTGTGCTGCTTTATTGGATCTGAATGATCCGTCAATAGAACTGGCGCGATTGCCTTATCCTTTATTTACTCCTGATACGGATTATGAATTGCTGGGTGTAGTGAACAGAGTATGTTTCCCGACCGGAACAGCCTTGTTCGATGACAGACTTTATATTTATTATGGGGCGGCAGATAAATGTATAGCTTGTATATCTGTGAAACTGCAAGAGTTAGTGAATGAATTAATAACCCATAAGAAATGAATAATATATTATGCATAACAACTTATCCTCCGCGGGAGTGTGGTATCGCTACCTTTTCCGCCGATTTGATCCGGACAATTCTTTATAAATTCGGGAACTCTTATTCATTTAAGGTGTGTGCGTTGGAATCGGACTCAGAGAAACACATTTACTCTGATAAGGTAAAATATACGCTGAATACTTCGGATGCCAATGATTATGCGGTCATTGGCAGGAAGATCAACCAGGATGCGGATACAAACCTGGTCCTGATACAACATGAATTCGGTCTTTATAAAGAACATGAGGATGAGTTTCTGCAATTTGTAAAATCTATAACAAAACCGGTTGTGATTGTTTTTCATACGGTTTTGCCGAATCCTGTTATTTCGTTAAAGAATTATCTCCGGGAGTTGGCTGCGGCCTGTGACGCTATTGTTGTCATGACGCAGATTTCCAAACGAATCTTGTTGCTGGATTATGGGATGGAGGAAGAGAAAATTAATGTGATCCCTCACGGAACGCATCTGGTTGCGCATCAGGATAAGCGTTTTTTAAAAGATAAATACCGGGTTTCGGGAAGAAGAGTTCTTTCAACATTCGGTTTGCTAAGTGCCGGAAAGAGTATTGAAACAACTTTGGAAGCTTTGCCTGCTATTGTAAAAGAGAATCCGACGGTTTTGTTTGTTGTCATAGGCAAGACGCACCCGACAGTCTTTAAAGAAGAAGGGGAAAAATACCGGGAAATGCTCAAAGCTAAAGTTTCTGAGTTGGGAATGACTGATCATGTCCGGTTTGTAAACTTTTATTTGGATTTGTCGACATTGCTTGAATATCTGCAACTAACAGATGTTTACTTGTTTACGTCGTGCGATCCTAATCAGGCAGTCAGTGGAACGTTCGTCTATGCATTAAGTTGTGGGTGTCCTATTATAGCCACTCCGATACCTCATGCATTGGAGCTTTTAAAGGATAATTCGGGAATCATTTTTGACTTTAAGAATCCGCTACAATTGGCTGAAGCAACAAACCGGTTATTGGCGAGTGAAAGCCTTCGGTCAAAAATGAGGATTGCCGGTTTGCAGAAAACGGCGGCTACTGCCTGGGAGAATACTGCCATTTTATATGCTTTATTGTTTAAAAAGGTATTAGAGGAGAAGGATGGATTGGATTATTCCTTGCCTCCAATAAATATAGCGCATATTAAAAGGATGAGCCGGAGTTTTGCTATGATCCAATTCTCGAAGGGTAATCGCCCGGATATAAAAACAGGATATACACTGGATGATAATGCCCGGGCTCTAATGGCACTTTGTCAGGTATATGTGGAAATGAGGGATGTTTCTTGTGAAAAGTATATCAGGAGCTATTTGAATTTCATAAAATTTTGTTTGCAGCCGGATGGCTCGTTCCTGAATTATGTGGATAAAGAACTGGCTTTTACCGGCCAAAATCAGGAGGTTGGTTTGGAAGACAGTAATGGAAGAGCTGTTTGTGCTTTAGGCTATTTTATCTCGCATGGGGATAAATATCCGGATGAGTGGACTGCCGAGGCGATTCAGATATTCAGGAAAACGCTTCATAAATTATCCTTGTTTCAGTCTCCGCGCAGTATCGCTTTTGCATTGAAGGGGGTGTGCTTTTATAACCGGCGATACCCACGTCCGGAACTCATTTCATTAATCAATGTCCTGGCTGATAAACTGGTTGGATATTATAAACAAAGTACTGACGGGAGTTGGTTATGGTTTGAATCTTATCTGACTTATGACAATTGTGTGTTGTCGGAAGGATTGCTTTTTGCTTATCAGGCAACCGGAAATGATGAATATAAAATGATAGCAAAAGAATCTTTTGACTTCTTATTGAGTAAGATTTTCGTTGAAGATCGGATTAAAGTAATATCCAACCAGGGATGGCTGCATAAAGAAAAGAAAGGATTGAATTACGGTGAACAACCGATTGATGTGGCTAGCACGGTCATGACATTGGCTACCTTTTATAAGGTATTCAAGGAAAATGATTATTTGTTAAAACAGAAAAAAGCCTTTGACTGGTTTTTAGGTCATAATCATTTACATCAGATACTTTATAACCCGGCAACAGGGGGCTGTTATGACGGATTGGAAGAAAATAATATAAACTTGAATCAAGGGGCGGAATCGACAGTCTGTTATTTAATGGCCAGGCTGTCTGTGGTAAATAATATCAGTCAAAGTTATAACGTCCCGAAAGGGGATTTCCAGTAAAAAAAGGTCGATTGGATTTCATATGGTTGAAATTATTTATCTTTGTGGCAAAGAAAGGTAATCAATGACTCAAAAATATCCATCAGTTTTATTGGAAAATGCAGTGAATGAGTTGGCTTCGCTTCCCGGGGTGGGGAGGAAGACGGCTTTGCGACTGGCTTTATATATGCTTCGTCGGGACGAAGGTTATACTGAAAACTTTGCATCCGCTTTACTGGCATTGCGGAAAGAAGTGAAGTATTGTCAGGTATGTCATAATATCTGTGATGACGAGATATGTTCCATCTGTGCCGATCCGCAGCGCGATCATTCGACTGTTTGTGTGGTTGAAAATATCAAAGAGGTTATGGCGATCGAAAATACCGGTCAGTTCCGTGGTGTTTATCATGTGCTGGGCGGTATTATTTCGCCGATGGACGGTATTGGCCCGGGCGATTTGCAGATAGACAGTCTGGTGCAACGGGTCGCTAACGAAGAAGTAAAGGAAATTGTCCTTGCACTTAGTACTACGATGGAAGGGGACACGACCAATTTCTTTATCTATCGCAAGCTATCCTCTTATAATGTGAAGATAACCGTCATTGCCCGTGGTGTTTCCATTGGTGATGAGATTGAGTATGCGGACGAAATAACATTGGGACGTTCTATTGTGAACCGCACCAGTTTTAATGACTCGATAAAAATATAATCTGATTCTTATGTACGAAACCAAGATTTCCGTTATCATCGTAAACTATAATGTAAAGTATTTCCTGGAACAATGTCTTTATTCGGTTCAGGCTGCTGTTGCCGGACTCGATGCTGAGGTTTTTGTTGTGGACAATAATTCGACGGACGGTTCTGTCGATTATCTTCGTCCCCGGTTTCCGGAAGTGACATTTATAGAGAATAAGGATAATCCGGGATTTGCCAAGGCCAATAATCAGGCGATTCGTCAATCTAACGGAGAGTATGTGTTATTGCTTAATCCGGATACAGTGATAGGTGAGGAGAGCCTTCGAACCTTGTGTTTTTTTATGGATGAACATCCGAATGCAGGCGGAATAGGCGTAAAGATGCTGGATGGGCATGGGGTATTCCTGCCTGAAAGTAAACGGAGCTTTCCTTCTCCCTGGGTTTCGTTCTGTAAGATATTCGGTTTGTCGAAGTTGTTTCCGAAATCCCGTGTGTTTTCAAGATATAGCTTGGCGTATCTGGATAAGGAGAAACAACATAAAGTGGATGTGCTGGCCGGTGCATTTATGTTACTACGCCATGAAGCGCTGGATAAGACCGGACTTCTGGATGAAGATTTCTTTATGTATGGCGAGGACATCGACTTGTCGTACCGGATGGTGTTGGGTGGCTATAAAAACTATTATATCCCCGAGCGTATTCTTCATTATAAAGGAGAAAGTACCAAGCATGGCGATATGAAATATGTAAAGGCATTTTACGGTGCCATGTTGATCTTCTTCAAGAAATATTATCCTCATTCCGGCTGGCTGATGGGATTTTTTATCAAGCTGGCTATTGGATTGCGTGCTTCATTGGCTGCTTTATCGCGTTTGTTGGGAGTAAAGCCAAAGTCGAAAAGCAAGCATAAACGCTTACTGATTCTTTGCCTTGAGGAAAATTTTGAAGCGATTAAGGCTGCCTGTGTAAAACAGATGCCGGAACTGGAACATGTAAATCTTTGGGATCTGGATGGGGAACGTGTAATGGATGCTATCTGCCGCCGTAATCAGATGAAGGAGTTTACGGATTATGCTTTTTGTTATCCGGATGCCCGTTTTGAACAGATGCTTCTGTTTATGGATACGCTGGTCGACAAGAAAGTTACTTATCATATTTATTGTAAAAAAAGCGGACAACTAATATCACCGGGAAAATAATATGGCACAACTGGAAAATGAAACGATCCGTCTCCGTGCCCTGGAGCCGGAAGATCTGGAACTTTTGTATCGTTGGGAAAATAATCCGGAACTTTGGAGTCTTGGAAATACAATGTCTCCCTATTCGCGTTATATACTGAAAGAGTATATTCGTGAGTCGCATCGTGATATCTTCGACCTGAAGCAGTTGCGTCTGATGATCGAGCTTCGTTCAACCGGGGCGGCTATTGGTACTGTCGACCTGTACGATTTCGAACCGCATCATCGGCGTGCCGGTATCGGTATTTTACTGGAACCTGTTTATCAAGGAAACGGGTTGGCTACCGAAGCAATGAATGTACTGATGGATTATGCGTTCTCTTTTCTGAAACTGCATCAGTTATATGTGCATATACCCGTCGATAACGAGGCCAGCAAAGCTCTTTTTACCCGCTGCGGATTTACCGTTACAGGTATCATGACAGATTGGATCATCACAGAAAGCGGATATTCTGATGTACTGATGATGCAAAAAGTAAATAAACAGATTGTTTGATAATTTAATTCAGATAAGGATCTTTCGGATATTTAGTCCATGCTTCGTAGTTGCTGCCTAACTGTTCGAGTGAGTTCTTCCAGAAACTTTCTCCATCGGCAAGTAATACATTTTCTTTAGCTGCGTGGCTGACTACCCATGAGTTTTTACTGATCTCGTTTCCCAACTGTCCTTCCGTCCATCCTGAATAACCGAGGAAAAATTTTACTTTCCCTTCAATTGAATGGCCATTTTGTATATAACGTTTCAATGCTTCGAAATCACCGTCGAAATACAGGCGGTCTTTGATCTTTACAGAGTCGGGTACGATTAGATCTCCCAATGAATGGATAAAGAACAACCGGTTGGCACTTACCGGGCCACCCAGATAGATTGGTATTTCCGGATACTCTTCCAGTTCCGGGAAAAAAGTATTTACAATCAGATCCGTTTTTTTATTTAATACAAACCCCATCGATCCCTGCGTATTGTGTTCTACCAGTAGAACAACAGAGCGCTGGAAGTAAGCATCTTGCAGGAAAGGTTCTGATATGAGTATGCTTCCTTGTGCAGGAAGGAGATTATTATGCGTAATTTTGAATATGTTATTATATGTAGCCATAGTGAAGATTGCTTACTGTTGTTAGACAGGGACAATATATGGCTTTTGGTGTTAAGAAGCAAACGAAAAACCCGGCATTTGGGTTAATAAGTGTAAAATAAATGCCGGGTTTGTGTTAATTATAGGGTATGATTTTCTTTGAATAGCTTTAAACGCTCTTCAAGCAGATCATATTGATGCGGTTTGATAAACGAAGTGCAGGCGCGAAGTCCTTCTTGATTACTTCCTGTCGTGCTTAATGAGATAGCACTTACACCGTAATAGATTAGTTCTTCCATCAACTGTCCGCCGGTCATTCCGGGATAGGCGATCGTGAAGTAGAAGCCGTCGGCAATAGGCTCGTCCAAGTCATGGTCGTAAACGATCGTAAAGCCATAATTTGTAAAGATCTTTTTTAGTTTTTCTGCACGGCGTCCATATTCTTTCACTTCAGTGATAAAATCGAACTGTCCGTCTGATGCAGCTTTGAACATGGCAGCCAGTGCAATCTGTGCCGAGTGACTGGTTCCTGATGACAAGGCGTATAAAACGCGGTGAATATATACTGTACCGAAAGTACCACCGCCATAACGCTTGGTCAGTCCCGGATAGGCACGATGGTAAAGTTTATTGGAGATAGCCGTCACACCGATACGCTGTCCGGCATAGCTGAATGCTTTGGAGCCGGATATTTGTAAAATGTAATTATCTGTATAATGGGCAACGCTTGCCTGGTAAGGTGCTTCAAACGGTTTGCCAAGCTCTTTGCGGAAGTCCATTGCGAAATAGGCGAGGTCTTCGATCACGATCGTATCGTATTTGTTTGCCATTTCACCGATGATCTTCAATTCGTCGTCTGTCAGGCAGAACCAGGCCGGATTGTTAGGATTGGAGTAGATCATAGCAGCGATATTGCCTTTGGAAAGATGTTCTTCCAGAATGGCGCGCAGTTTTTCTCCACGGTATTCGTATACGTCGAATGATTCGTATTTATAGCCCATCACAACGATTTGTTGTTTCTGAACAGGGAATCCCGGGTCGATGAACAGGATGGTGTCTTTTCCTTCCGTGCATTGTCCGCTGGTAAGGAAAGAGGCAAATGTCCCCTGCATGGAGCCGGTTACCGGAACACAACATTCCGGAGCGATATCTATATTAATGAATGCCTTGATGAATCTGGAGGCTTCTGCTTTTACTTCCGGCGTACCGTTGATGTTCGGGTAAATGGAAGCGATGCCGTTTTGTAATGCTTTTACTTCTGCGTCTACACCCACCTGCGCCGCTTTTAATCCGGGAACACCCATTTCCATGTGTATGAACTCGGTATTTGTTTCCTGTTCCAATTGTGTGGATATGGCAACAACTTCACGAATCGTTGCTTTCCCGAAATCCGGTAATCCGTAGCCATCTATTATTCGTCTGGCAGTCTGATAATCTACTGGAGTATTCTTCATGTCTGTTATATTTATATGGAGGACAAAAGTAAAAAAATAATCAATCCAATGTGAAATATTTGTGTGAAACTGTTGTATAATTAAAAATATTATCTACCTTTGCACCGCAATCGAGAGAGATGCGATACAAAAACATTGGTTCGGTAGTTCAGTTGGTTAGAATACATGCCTGTCACGCATGGGGTCGCGGGTTCGAGTCCCGTCCGGACCGCTTTCAAAAGAAAGCAAACAACAAAAAAGCTCTGGTTCATACAGAATCGGGGCTTTTTTGTTGTTTGTAGTGAAACGAAATCATTTTTACTGGATATAAAAAGGACCTGCTTTTTTAGAAACTAAAATTTTCTATTAGAAGCAGGTCCGATTGTAAAGTAAGGTTTGGTTAAAGTTTTATGAATTATCAAATGTTGTCTTATTCTCTGCCACCACCTAAAGCTCGATAGAGGTTTATCACGCTTTGTATCTCGGTAAATCGGTTGGCGGTTTGTGATAATTGTGCACTTAACAGTGATTGACGGGCTGTCAGTACTTCCAGATAGGTGGTTGTGCCGTATTCCATCAATAAAGATGTGCTTTCCAATGCTTTCTGTAAAGAAAGAATTTGTTTTTCAAACAAAGCTGTTTTTGCCTTACTGCTCTGACAGGCAACCAAAGCATCGTTGACTTCACTTCCTGCATTCAGAAGAGCTTGTTGGAATGCCAGACTTGCTTCCTCCTGCTGTGCTTTGGCTATGCGATATTGAGCCATGATCTGTCCTTTGTTGAACAATGGTTGTGTGAGTGAACCTACTGCCGAAGCAAGGAACTTACCCGGGTTTACAATCATCGAACCGGCATTGTTAGTCCATCCCGCGCTACCGCTCAATGTTATTGAGGGATAGAAAGCGGAACGTGCCTGATTGGTTACGTAAAATGCCTGTTCCAGTGAACGCTCGGCGGAACGGACATCGGGCCGGTTTGATAGCATCTGTATAGGAACTCCGACTGCTACGTCTTCCGGAAATTGTTGGTCTGCCAATTTACCACGTTCATAGCGGCGTGGAGTTTCAGCAAGCAATAACGCAAGGCTATTTTCTACCTGGTTGATCTGTTCTTTTAGATCGAGTATGGAAGTTTGTACATTGTAGTAGGCGGCTTCCATTTGAGATGTGGCAGCTTCGTTGGCCAAACCAGCATCCATCAATGCACGGGTAGAAGCAACTGTCTCTTTCCAGGATTCTTCTGTTTGTTGTGAGATCGTTAATTGTTCGTCCAGCATCAATAGCGTATAATATATGTTTGCTATTCCGGTAATCAGTTGGCTACGTATGGCTTGCTGGTAATCTTTACTTTGGGCGTATAACGCTTTTGCTTGTTGTTTGGCATTACGCAGACGTCCGAAAATATCCAGTTCCCAGCTGGCTGTGACAGGCAATGTGTATGTTTTAGTCGCTTTGCCACCATCGAAACTGCTTATCGTTCCTTGGGGAGCAAGGGCAAATGAAGGCAGAAATGCGAGTTTAGCCGACATTAATGCCGCTTCCGCTTCTTCAATCCGTAATTGAGCGGATAAGAGGTCGGTATTGTTTTGCAACCCTTGTTCGATAAGTGTTTGTAATTGTGGGTCTGTAAAAAGTTCCCGCCAATTTACGTTACCGAAGTTTGTCGTATCATTGATGATAACTTCCTCTCCATATAAATTATCCGGAGTTGTTGTAGCCGGTTGATATTTGGTGTATATGCCGCAACTGCTAAGTAAGGCAGTTGCGGTTGTTAATACAATTATTTTCTTCATATCTTAATTATTTTCATTGTTTAAACCGTCACGTTCGGTTTGGCTTTTTTGCTTTTCCAACGCAACTTGGATATCGGTTTCCACTTCCATTGGCGGACGGATTTTTTCTTGCAGATATTCGAAAATGATGTAGAATACCGGCACAACGAACAGTAATGCCAATGTTCCAATAGCCATACCACCGACAACTCCTGTACCCAACGAGCTGTTACCATTGGCGCCAGCCCCGCTAGAGAACATCAACGGAAGCATACCAAAAATCATTGTAAGTACGGTCATCAGAATCGGGCGCAGACGAGCTTGGGCTGCCGAATATGCGGATTCGATGATACCCATTCCTTGACGGCGGCGTTCGATAGCAAACTCTGTAATCAAAATCGCTGTCTTGGCTAAAAGACCAATCAACATGATTACACCTGTTTGCAGGTAGATGTTGTTTTCCAATCCGAATAGTTTGGCAAACAGGAATGAACCCATCAAACCGAACGGAACGGAAAGAATAACAGCCCAGGGAACAAGGAAACTTTCGTAAAGACAAGCCAAGATCAAGTAGATGAGCAGGATGCAGACAGCATAGATAAATAGCGTTTGCGAACCTCCGCTACTAGCCTCTTCACGTGCCATACCACCGTATTCGTAACCGTAACCTGTAGGTAACATTTGTGAGGCAATCTCTTCGATAGCTTGCTGTACTTCACCAGTGGAATATCCCGGTGCCGGGTTCACATTGACTGTAATACAACTAAAGAGGTTAAAACGGTTGGCAACTTCAGGGCCGAGTGTGCGTTTTAAAGTTACGAACTGGCTGATAGGAGCCATTTCCGTACCGTTTCTTACGAACATATTATTCAGTGCTTGTTCGTCAAGGCGGTATTCCGGTGCAGCCTGTGACATTACACGGTATACTTTTCCGAATTGGTTATAGTTGGAAATGTATGCACCACCGCAATAACTACCCAGTACATCGAGTACTGTTGAAGGAGAAATTCCTGCACGTTTACATTTGGCGGCATCTACATCCACTGCAATCTGCGGGAAGTTCATGGCATAAGACGTATAAGCCATTGCTATTTCGGGACGTTGGTTTAAGGCTCCGATATACTGCATGGCATTGCTGTAGAACGTACTCATTTCTCCACCTGTACGGTCTTGTAAATTCAGCTCGATAGAGTTACCCATACCATAGCCTGGAATCATACCCGGCTGAAAACAGAATATCTGCGCTTCTTTGATTTGAGCAAATTGTGCATTCAGGCGAGCCACTACGGCATCGGAAACATGCTCGCTGCCTTTACGTTCACTCCAATTTTTCAGACGGATGATCGCCATACCGTAAGATGTTCCTTGACCTGCCAGGAAACCGTAACCAGCTACGCGGGAGTAGTGTTCAATCTCTGGTGTGTTTTTCAAGATATCTTCAACTTTGTCTAACACTTTACCAGTCTCTTCCAGTGTACTACCTGGAGCAATGGCGACGTTGGCCATGATGGTTCCCTGGTCTTCCTGTGGAACAAGCCCCGTCTTTGTACTGCTGATTAGCCATCCCAATAAAATGATAGAGGCGATCATACCAGCCCATACCATCCAGCGGTGATGGATAAAAAACATAACACCTTTTTTGTATTTGCCCAATACAGCGTTGAATGAAGCATTATAAGCAGCTCGTACTCGTCCGTTAATACTTTTAGCGCTCTTGTTTCCGTCACTGGGACGCATCATCATGGCACAAAGTGCCGGACAGAGCGTCAAAGCACAAATCATGGAAAGACCTACGGACGTAGCCATTGTTATACCGAACTGTGTATAGAAAATACCGGAAGTTCCACCCATGAATGTTACCGGGATAAACACTGCCATGAACACGCAGGTACAGGAGATAACGGCCATTGTTACATCACCCATCGCATCTTTTGTCGCCTGGTAAGAGGAGGTGTAACCGGCATCGAATTTCGCTTGTACGGCTTCAACTACCACGATAGCATCGTCCACCACCGTACCGATAGCAAGTACTAAGGCGAACAAGGTTAAGATATTGATGGTAAATCCGGCAGCTGTCAGACAGGCGAATGTTCCGATAAGCGAAACTATAATCGAGATAGAAGGTATAAGTGTACTCTTGAAGTCCTGAAGGAAGAAATATACCACAAGGATTACAAGTATGATTGCAACGATCAATGTTTCTACTACATTATAAATAGAGGCAAAAAGGAAGTCGTTGGAACTCATCATTGTAATAAATTCCATGCCGGCAGGCAATTCTTTTTCCATTTCTTTTAGTTCTGCGGCGATACGTTCATTTACCTCCGTAGCGTTGGATCCTGCCACCTGATAGATTAGGAATGTTACAGCCGGCTTACCGTCCATTTGGCTGTCGAAACCATAACTTAACGTTCCTAATTCAACCTTGGCCACATCTTTCAGACGTAATACGGAACCATCTTCCTGAGCGCGGACAACGATATTCTGAAATTCTTCCACACTCTTCAGGCGTCCGCGGTATTTCATTGTATATTGGAATACATTTTTTGAATTTTCCCCTAATGAACCGGTAGGTGCTTCGATATTTTGTTCTCCCAATACGGAAGTCACGTCTGACGGGATTAATCCATATTGAGCCATACGTTCGGGGTTCAGCCAGATACGCATACTATATGTATCGCCCAGCTCCATTACGTCACCTACACCTTCGATACGCTTGATACGCGGTACGACGTTGATGTCCAGGTAATTTCCGAGAAATGTTTTGTCATAGCGTCCGTCAGAACTAACGAGTGCGTCGATTTGCAGGAAGCTGGTTTGTCGTTTCTGTGTGCTGACACCGATACGGGTTACTTCTGCCGGTAATAAACCTTGTGCTTTTGTTACACGATTTTGAACATTAACAGCAGCCATATCAGGATTTGTCCCTTGTTTGAAGTATACTTCGATAGTTGCTGAACCTGCATTGGTAGCCGTGGAAGTCATGTACATCATATTTTCCACACCGTTGATACTTTCTTCCAGTGGCATGATGACACTGTTCATCACTGCATCTGCATCAGCTCCGGTATAGCTTGCCGATACATGGACCGTAGGGGGTGCAATATCGGGATATTGCTCGACCGGTAAAGTAAAAAGCGAAATTAATCCGATCGCCAAAATAAGAATGGAGATGGAAATAGCCATAACAGGCCGTTTAATAAATATATTTCCTTTCATACTTTGATTCTTTATTTAACTTGTGTTCCTTCACGTACCAATCCGGCTCCTTCGGATATAATTTCTTCACCGACTTTTAGTCCGTCAAGTACAATATATTCACGACCGTCATTGATTTCGGCAACGGTAATTAATGTGGAAACTGCTTTGCCGTCCACTACTTTGTAGACAACGGTTTTATCTTGCAGGCGAACCGTTGCTCCTTGTGGAATAACGATACAGTCTTTGTAAGTTTGTGGAATGAGTACATTACCGGAAGCTCCGCTATGAAGCAGGCGGGATTCGTTTGGAAATACTGCTCGTACACCCACCGTACCGGTCTGTCGGTCAATCACTCCACTGATGGATTCTATTTTACCTTTCGGCTCATAAATAGACTGGTCGTTTAGTTTTAAACTGACTTCTGGCATATTGGCCAAAGCTTCATCCATACTTTTATATTGACGACTCATTGCCAGAAGTTGATTTTCTGTCATGGAAAAGTAAACATACATGTTTGAATTGTCGGAAACAGTTGTCAGCGGTTGAGGAATGTTGGCGCTAACCAATGCTCCGACACGGTATGGTAACATACCGACTACTCCGTCGCTCGGACTTTTCACCTCCGTGTAGGAAAGGTTGTTGCTGGCATTTAACTCTTGCGCTTCAGCCTGTGCCAGTTGGGCTTTTGCTGTCAGATAATTATTCTGGCTTGTTTTCAGATTAAATTCAGAAACAACTTTTTTGGCAAAGAGTTCTTTTGTACTGTTGTAATTCAGTTCGGCAGTACCTAAAGCTGCTTTTGCAACCTCTACGTTTGCCTGGGCTGTTTTCAAGGCTGCCTTATAAGGAACTTGGTCTATTACAAAGAGTAACTGTCCTTTTCGTACAACCTGCCCTTCTGTCACACAGAGTCGTTCTATGGTTCCTGATACTTGTGGATAAATATCTATATCTTGCCGACCGCGAATAGACGCTGAATAGGGAACGGTCAACTCCCTATTGGCTGTTGAAACTTTCATTGTTGCATAAGACGCTTTCATCTGTGCATTCGACGTCTCTTTTTTACAGGATGTCATCCACATCGTAGTAGTACAACCAATAATCATCATCAGCTGTATCCATCTTGTTCTTGCTTGTATCATATATGTCTTAATTTGTTAAATGGCGCAAATTTAACAGATAAATGTAAGAAAATGTTTGTCTGAATTTCTATATAAATCTTCTATATTTATAGTATACAGATATTTTAAGAAAAGAAAGTCTAATGAAATAAAACAAACATATACTGCTTCTGTGTACATTGTAATTCAGAGGGCAAAAAAATTATAGGACGGATTTTGCAAAGCATAGTTTCCGTCCCGTTAGCACTATCTGGTATATCAATACCGTCCAATGTACAGACTGTTTTGGCAGGCTGATGCTACCAACAGTGTGAACCTACGAAAATCGTATCGTACTGTGTCATTATTTCCTCGTCATTGTTTCGGTTTTCAACTCTTCCACATAACTATTTATCCGTTGCATCTGCTTCGGAATGTCAATTCGTTGCGGGCAGTGCATACTGCATTGGTTGCAACCGATACAATGGTCGGCCTGGCGGAGTTTAGGCACACTGCGGTCGTAACCTATCAGATAGGCACGACGGGCTTCGCGATACTTCTCGTCCTGCGTATTATCTATGACATTTCCTTCGTTCAGGCATTTGTTGTAATGCAAAAGAATAGCAGGAATATCGATGCCATAAGGACAGGGCATACAATATTTGCAATCGTTGCAGGGAATGGTATTGAACTGCATCATCATGGTAGCTGTCTGCTGCAGGAAGCTGAAATCATCTTCGGTCAGTGCGTCTAAGGGAGCGTAGGTCCGGAGATTATCCTGTAAATGCTCCATGCGTGTCATGCCGCTCAACACAGTCAATACATTCGGGAAACTTCCGGCGAAGCGGAATGCCCAGGAGGCAACACTCAACTCGGGTTTGCGCTGTTTCAGACGGGCTACGATATTACCCGGTGCATTGGAGAGCCTTCCACCTAATAGCGGCTCCATGATGATAGCAGGGATGTTGCGCTTAGTCAGTTCATTATACAAATACTCGGCATCCGTATTTCGCGGATTGATCTCTTTGGCATATTTCCAATCCAGATAATTCAGCTGGATCTGCACAAAGTCCCATTTATATTCATCGTGACGCGAAAGGAGGTAATCGAATACTTTTATATCTCCGTGATAAGAGAAACCGAGGTTACGGATGCGTCCTGATTTACGTTCTTCCATGAGATAATCGAGTAACCCGTTCTTCATGTAACGTTCTTCAAATTCTTCCATGCCGTTGCCCATGCCGATACCATGCAGCAAAAGATAATCAAGATAATCCGTCTGAAGTTCCTTCATCGAATTATGATACATGGCTTTGGAGGCTTCCAGCGGCCAGGAAGCAGGGGAAAAGTTAGACAGTTTGGTTGCAATAAAATAGGTATCGCGCGGATGACGGCTCAAGGCTATTCCCGTTGCGTGTTCCGACATTCCACGGCAATAAGCTGGCGACGTGTCGAAATAATTCACGCCATGGGCAATGGCGTAATCCACCAGTTGGTTTACCATTTCCTGGTCTATCTCTTCGTTGCCTTCACGGGCACTTCGTCCGTCGACTGACGGGAGGCGCATCATGCCGAAACCCAGCAGGGAGACTTTATCTCCTGTTTTAGGGTTTGTGCGATAAGTCATCTTGTCTGTCGGGATCTCACCACCAGCCGTATTGTTATTCCTTCCACCGCAGGCAGTCAGTCCGGCAGTTATGGCTCCGGCTGTACCGACTATTTTGAAGAAGTTGCGGCGGGTTATATCTTTCTTATTTTTATTTTCCATATTGCTCTATTATATAATGTATAAGAATATTCAGAATTATACCATCCGGTGCATTTCGTGGCCTTCTACATAAATGGCACTGAACGGACGCGATGGACAAAGATTCTCGCAAGCTCCACAGCCGATACAACGTTCCGTATTGATTACCGGAATTTTAGGTGAATCTGACATGTCCGGATCGGAAGGGACCATCAATATCGCTCCTGCCGGACAGTGGCGGGCGCAATTACCGCAATCTACACCGTCGGTCAGAGGCACACAGTTCTCTTTTATCCAGACAGCACGGCCGATCTGGATGGCTGATTTATCCGCTTTTGTAATAGGGAGGATGGCACCTGCCGGACAGACATCTGCACAACGGGTACATTCCAAACGGCAATACCCACGTTCGTACGACATCTCAGGCTGCATCAATGTCATTAGGCTGGTTGAAGGACGTAGTACCTGGTTGGGACAGACTGAAACACAGAGTTGGCAAGCCGTGCAATGTTGTGTAAAGTTTCGTATGCTATGGGAACCCGGAGGTGTAATAGGAGTGGAGCGGTTCGGGATTTTCTTGTCTTCTATAACAGCCAGTCCGCCGTCCACTTTCTTTTCCTGTGCTTTCAGGGCAGAGGCTGTTGCAAACGTGGCGCCGATAGTCAGGAAGCGGCGGCGACTATCAGTAGGAAGGGCTTGTTTTTTCGAGTGATGTGTATAATGGATAGCATCTTTAGGACATTTTTCAATGCAGTTCATACAGGATACGCAGCGGCTGTAATCGATCTGATGTTCTTTGATGTTAATGCAAGCTGCTTTGCAGTTGCGCTCACAGAGGTTACAGTTTACGCATTTGTCAGTATCGATAACCGGCTTCAACCAGGAATAGCGGGCGAAAAATCCCAATATGGTTCCAACAGGGCAGATTGTATTGCAGTAGGTACGTCCATTCTTCCAGGACAAAATGATCAGTGCGATGAAAGTAATAGCAGCAATAGCGAATGTCGAGAAGCTTTTCATCCATACATCTACCGAATAGAAAGCATAGCTGTCGGCACGTTCAGCGAAATAGGCCAGCAGGTTGTTTCCCCATTGATATAACGGTGCAAACAAATTGGAAACAATGCGTCCGTAAGAACTATATGGTGCCAGCAAAGCAACCAGCGAACCTGCACCGGCCACTAATGCCACAACAAACAGCGCCAATACTCCGTAACGCAACCACGACATCGCCGGCGAATAGCGGAAACGATTCTTCTTCCTTTTACTTCCCAGCCACGATATCCCATCCTGCATGATTCCTAACGGGCAAATGACGGAACAATAAATCCTGCCGAATATCAGCGTCAGTAGCACTAATGTAATCACTACCCCGATATTCAGCGCCAGCAATGCCGGCAGAAACTGTATTTTAGCCAACCATCCGAGCCACGCATGGATCGCTCCTGTAAAGTCGAGAAACAACAGGCTGACTCCGATGATTGAAAGGATGGCAAGTGTAATTCTGATTTTTCTAAGCATATTTCTTTCAGTTATATTATTGTTTGTTTGCAAGGACTATTTCATTCAAGGAAATACGGGGATGGCGGTATCTGGCCTCCTTATTTCTTTCCCCTCTCTTCAGTACGATTGCTTTTTGCGGACAATTCTGTATGCAAGCCAGGCAGAATTCGCAATCGCCGGTATGTTCCACCCCTTTGTCGGTCAGGCTGAAATTCTTCCGGGGGCATACTTTGGTGCAGATGCCACAACCGTTGCAGCTACTTTTATTCACTTCAAGGAGTAATTCACTGCTGATAGGAAATAATTCCGGTACACGTTGCAGGACCCGTAAACATTGTTGGCGTTCTTCTTCGGTTAAGGAAGGGATATGATTCTTTTCTTCCAGTACATCGGCTACGGCCTGTTCCAACTGGCTCTCTTCTTGTTTATCCATTTTCAACTGTTCGTCCATGTCGAACACGGGAAGATAATTATCCACCATCTTGATTGTGGTGATATAATTAAAATGTACACCGTGCTCAATGGCAAACTGGTTCCAGCTTTCTATCACATTGCAATCGTAGTTCCCGAAAGTAATGACCGAGAACAGATAGGAGGCTTTCAGGGTCACTTCCTGAATAAACTTTTGCACTATTAGAGGTGCAAAGGCACGATAGTCGGGAAAGACAATCCCTATCTCGTCTGCTTCGAATACACGGTTTTTCCCTTTCAGTATCTGTGGGATACTTAACGGAGTTTCCGAAAACTTCTTAGCCGCATAGAGGCTGTTACCCGTAGCAGTGAAATAGAATACGATGCGTTTTTTTCCTTTTTCCGTACAGGAAGTAAACATCGAAAGTGCACCGGTGGAGGCAAGTGTCATACCTGCACCGTTGTACCTAGATATTTAAGTGCTTCCCTGCGTGTTAGTTTTTTATAATCCATAATCGCTGCAACTTTAGTATTACTATTTATTTTGTTGCAAATTTAAGTGCGATCTTACTATCTGTTAAGATACAAATTACTGATAAAAGTACCATTATTACTGATCTGTAATTTTAGTGTGCATTACATTCAGTAATTAAGGTTATAATATCTGTAATTTGTCTACAAGACTGTGTGATATAAGCCTTTATCTTTGCCTTTGTAAACGTAAATGATAAATAAAATGAAGAGAACACTGAAAAACAGGTGTATGGCAATGGCAATATGTCTTTGCATCACGGAAAATCTATTTGCTGCAGACAATCATTTAAATAACGATAGTATGGAAAAGAATTTGAATTTAACAGAAGAGTGGGACAAGGTGTTCCCGCAGAGTGATAAAGTGAATCACACGAAAGTGACTTTCCACAACCGGTACGGCATTACTCTTGCTGCCGATCTGTATATTCCGAAAAATGCCGGAGGTAAGTTACCGGCTATCGCTGTGAGCGGCCCGTTCGGGGCGGTAAAAGAACAGTCATCGGGGCTATATGCGCAGACTTTAGCGGAACGTGGATTCCTTACCATTGCTTTCGATCCGTCTTATACCGGCGAGAGTAGTGGTGAACCCCGTTACGTCGCTTCCCCGGATATCAATACGGAGGATTTTAGTGCGGCGGTTGACTATCTTTCCACCCGCGACGATGTGGATGCGGAACGTATCGGTATTCTCGGTATCTGCGGATGGGGCGGTATGGCGCTCAATGCTGCGGCTATCGACACACGTATCAAAGCGACCGTCACTTCAACGATGTACGACATGAGCCGTGTAAATGCAAACGGCTATTTCGATACGATGGATGCCGACGCACGCTATGAACTTCGCAAACAGCTTAATGCACAACGTACGGAAGATTACAGAAACGGTACGTATGCCCTTGCCGGAGGAGTCGTGGACCCGTTACCTTCCGACGCTCCCCAATTTCTGAAGGATTATCACAGTTATTATAAAACTCAGCGTGGTTACCATAAGCGTTCGCTTAACTCGAATGGTGGCTGGAACAAGACTTCATCACTCTCATTTATCAATATGCCGATACTATCATACAGCGATGCAATCCGTAGTGCGGTATTGATGATTCACGGAGAGAAGGCACATTCACGTTATTTCAGCGAGGATGCGTTCAAGAAGTTGAAAGGTGATAACAAGGAACTATTGATTATCCCCGATGCAAACCATACGGATTTGTACGACCGAATGAATATCATTCCGTTCGACAAACTCGAACAGTTCTTTCGTGCATATCTGTAATATAGAGTAAGGGCAGAACGATTTCCATGGTAATTTACTGTGGAAATCATCTTAATCGCATTTATACGCTTGGCACAGTTGTGCAGCGCTTGTGGCACAATTGTGCGCTACGTAGTGCACTTTTACTTTAGTATGTTCAGAATTTGCTCCGGTGTTGCTTGCGGCAATAATTGTGTGAGGTAATCTATCAAGCGTTGCTTTGACTCTTCCGGTGACCGGTTGCCGGCTGCCTGTACTCTTTCTTTGCCGAACAGTACTTCCGGCGTTGTATATCTGGCGATACCCCATCCGTAAGGTTCTCCCTTCTTGTCATATCGGTATTCGAAATCAGCTACAACGAGCCATGTTCCCATTTGCAGCCGGGTTATGACTGTTTCAAATCCATCTCCTTTGGTTTTTGTCTTTTTAAGTAAAGCCTGTGTTTCGCTTGTTTCCCATGAGTCGAACGGGTTGACACTTCTTTTGACCGGCTGCTTCTTGTAACCGCACAACGCTTTTATCTCTTTGGATAGGAGAGACTCATGCTCTGTGACTGTCTTATAAATAACGTTACCCATACTTTGTAAAGGTTCCGCTTTCAGATTGTACATAGCACGCCTGTAGTTTACAAGTTCCGGAAACCATTCCATGCTGACAAACCCAGCTTTCTTCTGAAAGAGTTTCCCATAAGCACAATTGAAATTTCGGATAACAGGGCCTTTCCATTCCCACGGTCCCTCTTCTTCATCGGAAAACCATAATTCCTGCGGAGTAAATTCTTCAATGGAAAAATCCTCAATGCCATTCGCAAAGAAGGGTAAAAATCCCATCTTTGCAACGAGCTTCTCCAAATCTTCACAGCGATTAATCTTTGTCATGCCGCAAATATATGAAGAACTCGCGAAAAGATGCTGTATTCAAAAGGTTTTTGCGGTTTATCGTGAATTTAATTTAGAATCCCACTTGTCTCTGCTGTTCGGCATTATAGCGGTCTCCTATAACGGGAATAGCTACTACCATGTTCTCCAACTCTTTCCATTCTTCGGGTGTAACGCTGAATTCTATCGTTTGCAAGTTCTCTTCCAAATGTGAGAGTTTAGTCGTTCCCGGAATAGGCACAATCCACGGAGCCTTCTGTAACAACCATCCGAGAGCGACCTGCGAGGAGGTCATACCGCGTGTCCGTCCGAACTGTTGCAGTGCATTTACTATGCGTGTATTGGCACGTATGGCTTCCGGCTGAAAGCGAGGCAAGGTCTGACGGTTATCGTTGTTCGGGTCGAACGTGGTGTATTCGTTGATACAACCTCCCAGAAAACCACGGTTCAACGGACTGTAAGGCACGAAGCCGATACCCAGTTCGCGACATGCGTCCAACACGCCGTTTTCCTCGACGAGACGGTGCATCAGGTGGTATTCGCTCTGGATGGCGGTAAGCGGCTGGATGGCATGTGCCTTGCGGATTGTTTCCACACTTACTTCGCATAGGCCCCACCGCTGGATTTTACCTTCTTTTATCAGATCGGAAATCGTTCCTGCAACATCTTCAATAGGCACATTCCGGTCAAAACGGTGCTGGTAGAAAAGTGGAATGGAATCGGTGCGCAGGCGGCGTAATGATTCTTCGCAGTAGCGGCGAATTGTTTCCGGGCGGCTGTCCTGACGGCCTGTACCTTTCCCATCGATTACTTCGTGTCCGAATTTGGTCGTCACATTGACTCTGTCCTTGAATCCGGAGAGTGCTTCGCCTGCCAGCAGTTCATTAGTCAGCGGGCCGTAGATGATGGCCGTATCAAAGAGTGTAACTCCGCGATCCACAGCCTCATGCAACAACCGGATACATCCCTTTTTGTCGGGATGTATCCGGTTGTAGGTCATGCCCATTACACCGAAACCGAGGGCGGAGACTTCCATAGCGGCATGACCGCTACCGAGCGTGCGATGCTGCATCTTTCGGGAGGTTTCGGGAGAGGTACTTTTCCCGTTAAGGGCAGCGTTGGTTGCCTTTACCTTATTGATTGCTGGCTGTATCGTCAATGCCGCACTTATAGTTGCTGCCGCTTTCAGAAAACCACGGCGGCTGATATCTTCCTGTTTATTCTTATTTCCCATTGTGATTCTTGTTTTATAAGTTAATGTATTGAAAATGCACCGTCCACCAGTAAAGCGTGACCGTCTACAAAACTTGCCTGCGGACTGCAAAGCCACAACACGGCATTAGCTATCTCTTCGGGCTTGCCGAGACGACCGGCCGGAATATCGCGTATCAGTTCTTGTTCCAGGTCCGGATTACGGGGTATGAGTTCTTCTGCCATCGGAGTACGGATAGCACCCGGACAAATGGCGTTGATGCGGATACCTTTGGCTGCATAGTCGATGGCTGCCGTTCGGGTTAGTCCGATAACGGCATGCTTGCAAGCGATATAGGCAGCCTGTCCCGGAAAACCTGTCACACCGCCCTGCGACGAGGTATTGACGATAGCTCCGCCTCCTTGTTTCAACATCTGGATGATCTCGTAACGCATGCAGTTCCACACGCCTTTCAGATCGACGGCTACTGTGCGGTCGAACTCCTCATCGGTAATCTCTGCCATCGGTCGCTGCGGGGTCTGGATACCGGCATTGTTCAACGCAGCATCCAAATGCCCATAAGTTGCGACGATCCAATCGACCATTTCTTTTACAGCCTGTGTATCCGACACGTCGCAACCGTAGGCGACCGCCTTGAAACCTTCATCCATCAGTTTCCGGGCTTGTGATTCCGGCTTATTGATATCGACCAGAATCGTTGTTGCACCCGCTTTTGCAAATGCTTCGGCACAAGCAAGTCCGATTCCTGCCGCAGCACCGGTAATCATTACCACTTTTTCTTTCATTGTTTCCATGATTCTTTGTATTAAAGTTCTGATGCAAAGGTAAAAAGAGAGCCCCGTAGCGACTTTGCTGCGAGGCTCAAACTGTTTTGTTATGAAGTTCATTTTGAAATTTGTTTCGGATATATCCGCTTCAAATCATACTAGGGGCATAACCATATGCTTCTTTATAGACTTTCGAGAAATGTGAAAGGTTTTTGAAACCGACATCGAAACAGGCTTCCGTAACCTTTTTCTTGCCGGATCTTATTAAATTGTGTGCAGCCTCCAAGCGGCGTTTGATGATCCATTTCTGCGGAGTGAGATCACTTATTTTGGCGAAATCGCGTTTGAAAGTCGCAAGGCTGCGCCCTGTGTAACCGGCAATCTCTTCCATCGAAAGGTCGTACATATAATTCTCGTTCAAGTAGTCGAGAATGTCTATTTTCCATGGATCGGTGAAATCGAACAGCGAAGCATAGAGGTTTTTGTCCGTATTGAGCAGAACGTAAGTCCCTTCGATCATCTTCAGTTTCAGTACATCATCGGATGGTTTTACCCCTGAATCGAAATAAGGAATGACCGACTCGAACAAACTACGTATATCGGGACGATTGTTCGGCAACACGCGCAGGCTCACTTTTTCGCGTTTCGACTCCATCGGAATATCTTTCTTGTCGAGTGTCTGATAAAATTCTCTTAAAAAAGGCCTTGTGAATTTCAATACGACAGAACGATAAGGATTATCCTTACTGGCATGTTTTTGTAACCACATCCGGTTATCACGTCTCATAAAAGCGCATTCACCCGGATGCAGAACTGTTTTTTGTCCGCGTTCTTCAATTTCCAGTTCACCGGAACATAAATAAATGAGTGTATGTTCCCGGTTTTCGTGGGCGCATCCCCGGTCATCGGTGAAATAACTCGCTATAAGTACATTCGAGCAATCGAATACATTCAGTTGTTCCATATTAATCTTTTTATTTTTACAAAGATAATCTGATTACGGATATAACCTTGTAGATAGATTACGGGAATAATAACCCAAATTACAGATGGTCGTTGTCGGTAAAATTCCCTTACAGTAATTATCAAAGATAAAGAAAAAAGATCACCGGTACTCCATCGCAAAAACGCTTCGATGAGATTGTGGTCATGCGAAGGGAGGCCTAGATCCTTTTTTGATCATAACTTATATGAATAAATCATTTTTGTCAAGATTCATCCGTAAAATTTACCGTCGGGGGAGATCAGTCCTCCGAATTTCACTGAGATAAATACATCTTCCCGTCTACGTGATTTCAACGCTTCTTTGATGATCGTTTCGCTAATGCCATGACCGTAGAAGTCGGCGGTATTCAGGAAGTTCACTCCGGCATCCAGTGCCGCATGGATAGTATCGACACCAGCCTGTTGGTCTGCTGCCAGTCTCATCGTTCCCAAACCGATGCGGGAAAGATCGAAACCATTTGTTTTTGTACTTAACTCTTTAAGGGTACCTTGTTATCTTCTCGTCCGAAATCCGTTCGGAAATAATGGGGTTGACTGTAGGAATACGACTCCCAAGAGCCGGGCAATTGAAACCGGGATGTGGGATATTATGCACAACAGCTTTGCGTGACCCCCAATTATCTTTCTCGCGTTATCAGGGAACATGATGGCACAGGGAATGAATTTTCCGGATCAATCAACTTTCGGGAAATTCTTTAAAAAGCATACGGGAGTATCGCCGAAAGAATATCAAAGAGGATTAAGGTAAGGAGCTTTTTGACGAATATGTGTAATTGTTAAACAGATTATTTCAGACTCCAGGGGAATGCGATCTTATCCAGAAGATCTTTACGGGTAGGAGGGAGCTCGCCTTTTTTCAAGGCTCTCCGCTGAACGAAGCACCAACTGCCGAGTTTGTTCTCACGGGCGGTTGGCCAGCGGTTGTTTTCAGAGAAGAATTGTTGTAGTTTTTCATAGTTTTCCATCCAGACATCATCGATAGTCCAGATAAAACCTTCGGCATCCATCCGGGCGATGCGTTCAGCCGAAAGTAAACCTTGTTTCCGGTTCTT
>NZ_QSDP01000082.1:0-29278 GCF_003463685.1 Parabacteroides sp. AM58-2XD | reverse complement strand
AGACCGGGAAGAAAGTTTCCACGAGCAAGGAAAGGAAGGCCCAATTGTAAAAACTATACTCTAACTAATTACAAAAGAGCACTATGAACCTTAAATTGATGACATTGAGATATAAGCATAGAGAATCTAAAATCCGAACATCGTTCCGAACCTCAAAATCCATTGATCGCAGATGTTCTATATAAAAGAAAAGTACTGGAAAGTTGGGGACGTGGCATCGGACTAATGATAAACGAATGCAAAAGAGTAGAACTTCCGGAACCTGAATTTCATACAAACGGTAATTTCGTGTGGGTTATATTCCGATATGCTAACCAAGTTAGTGACCAAGTTAGTGACCAAGTTAGTGACCAAGTTAGTGACCAAGTTAAATCACTATTATCTATTATTGGTCAAGAAACATTATTGGTTACTGAAATAATGGAAAGACTTTCACTTAATCATCGCACTTATTTCCGCAAACATTATCTGAACCCAGCATTGCAAGCCGAACTAATTGCACCTAAATATCCAAAGCCAAATCATCCCAAACAGAGATATTACCTTACTGAGAAAGGGAAAGCCATTAAATTAACTTCAGATTAAAAAGAGATAATTTACCCGCTGGTTTAATAATATAAAACCAGCGGGGTTTCATATTAATCAATTTTTTGGTAAGTGAACGTTTCCGTTCCCAAAAGAGTTTCCGGTCCTTTATCATCAATAAAAGAGTGTTCAATCGTAAAAAGCGATGATGATAGCTCAATTATTTGAACTTCATACTCTTCACCAAATCCCCAATATAATAAAGTAAGTTTGTCATCTTTCAATATCCATTTTCCATAATTATCCCAATGATAAATTGATTCATCAATTAGCTTACAATAATTATGACATGTACCATCTTCGTATAGTTCAACAATATCATATTCATCAGAAATTGAATATTTCTTAATTTCTTTATCACCAGTATTGTCCTCACATTCATAACGAATCATTACCCATTTTCCAACCAATATTTCCTCACTCAGTTCTTTATCATCATCACTACAAGAAACCATCATTAAGGTCATACACACTACAAAGAATGTCATAAATGTAAATACATGCTTTTTCATTTGTTTGAAATTTATTATGCTATACCCTATTATAGCAATGATTAATACAAACGATACCTAGGGTTGTGTATCATTTATTCATGTTTATATACAATATTAGAGCAATACCTTATCCCTGTTAAAACATCTTCCAAATAAGCATAATAATAGTAACAGGAATAATTAATAACATATTTCGTTCCCTTTTCTTTACCTAATATACCCAAATCATCATTTACTACTCGTCCGAAACCAGAAGTAAGAGGAGCATAAAAGTATAATGTAAAAACATCGTTTCTCGTTATATTATAATCCACAGCTATCTTATCTTTATCTTTGGAATAATAAGCCGATAATTTTATATCTCTTCCCACACTCTGAACCTTCATCTCATCAAAATAAACAAATTCAGATCCCACTAGAGCGTAAGCACGAATATAATAAGTAGTACCAGCAGCCTCTTTAAGTTCACATGTTACTCTACCAGATTCTTTATTTGGATTCAAGGTACTACCTTCTGTCGAATCAAAAACTGTCGGATTCGGTTTTGTACTCCAACAATATCCCATTTGTCTCATTTTAGAAATATATTCCTTATCTAAAGTAAAATCAACAATAATTTTATCCTCATAAACTTCATATATCTTTGATTTTATTGTAGCAGATGGAATATTAGGCACATCGGGAGTAACCGGATCATCGGGGGTATCGGGATCATCCGGATCTACAGGTTTATCCGGATCTACAGGAGTGGATACTGATTTGACTTTTCGATAGGTCATAATGTAAGTATATTCCATACTGCCATCAGAAAAAATACCATGGTCTTCAAAAGAAAGTACAGACGAACTTAATTCTGTTATAGTTACAGTCCTTCTGCCTTCACCATAATAGAAAAGGGTTAAAGCATCTCCGCTCAACTTCCAGCGACCGGAATCATCCCAAGAGTCACAAAAATTACGGCAATAACCATCTTCCTGAAAATTTATAATATCGTATTCTTCAGATGTGCTGTAATGATCTTCTTCATATTCTTCATCATCTTCATAAATAACATGAGTTAAAACCCAATTACCGACTAAAAGAGACTCGTCATATGTATTTTCATGTTTATTATTACCTTCATCATCTTTACTACATGATAGCAAAGAAATAACTAAAGACATAAAAAACGACGCAATAAAATAGAATTTACACTTTCTCATTTTTATAGAATTATTATGCTACAACTTATATAAATGTTGTAGCGTTTGATTACTCAGTGATGACAATAAAAATTAGATTATTAAATAGCGTTATCATCAATCGTGAATGCACCTGATGATTTATATTCGTCAGTTGTAATATCGTATATACGATAGGTACCTTTTTGAGGACCTGTAAAAACCATTTCTACACGTCCTATATACCCACCATAACTGATATAATCACCTAAAGGAAATTGATACCTTATTGAAACCCAACATTCAGCCTTATTATCTCCTGTTTTTGTATAATCAAACGTCGATTCACCATAAGGAATAGCACCATTATTAATTACAGCAATAATATCACCTTGTGAGATAGCTACCTTAAAAATCAATTTAGACTTACTATTATAGAATTGAAAAGAATGTCCTTCTGCTATTTTTAAAGCATATCCATCTTTTTCATTTCCATAATCGTTATCCTCATCGTCAGAACATGATGTCCCCAAAAAAGAGACCAAAAGAATAAATAAGAAACCAATCAAATTCTTGTACATATTCATAATCTACGTGTATGTTTATTTACATTTAACATATTTTAGGCGCATCGACTCACCAACGTTGGCGAGTAAGGCTAGCTGGAGTTGGCGAATGAAAGTCGCTACCGTTAGCGAGATTGTATCGCCAATGCTAGCTAGCCATAGTCGCTAAAGAGGACGAGCCGATACATTGTTATTCTATTTCAGGACGATCGCCGCCACCGCCTGATGGCTGACTACCAACATAGAGCAATACCGGAAATAGATAAGTACGAGGTTCTTTCACCAGCTTGTTGCTTGACCCGTATTGGGTAACGATACTCAACGTGTATTCGCCATCTTCGAGGGTTGGCATCATGACGGTTAGTTCAGAAGGATTGTTATGAACTAGCAACGGACATTTCTGTGCAGTACCGCCTGTTTTTGTAAAGAAAATACCTATGCTGGCATCATCACCTGCCACTTTGATATTAGAGCCGCTGATAACGGCAGGGGCGGAAGAAGTGAGTTGGGTATTCATTTCGCCGGTGGTAGAATCGGTAATCGAATTGATGATTGGGCCCGTGACAGCAGGGCGGGTTTCAATCACTACGTTTTTCAATGTGTCACGCAGTAATTTACCGGGTACATAACTGGCGGTGAGTTTGTTTTTAGAAGGGTCGAAAGCTGCTTTTTCACCTTCGAAAGGACCTGTGAGGTTCGCCATGTACTGGCCTACACCGTCAACAACGCTTTTACCTTCGGCAATAGCCGTTACCTTTTCCTGATCGCCCATGCCCAGGATATACTCGATTGTATCCAATCGCAATTCAGAACCTCTTGCCAGGATGCGTTCGGCAATCTGATGGTTTCGTACTGTTCCTGTAATACGGGGCTTCGCTGTGTAATCGCCTTTTCGCTCCGTGACGGCGTTGTCGTAAAGATCGGCAGTCAAAATGATTTTTTCAGCCATAATAATAAATAATTAAGCCTGTTGGTTGGACAAGGCGTTACCTGTGTGATCAGTAACCTTATTTGTGAAATAAGGTATCAGTTTATCTTATGATTATCATAACAGAGAGTAACTTCCTCCCCTCTCGAGAGGGGGTAGGGGGTGTGTAAATTGTTGTACTAAAGCACGAACTACATAGATTGACGCGGATATTTAACTGTTTTATCTGTGATTTTCTATCTGGATAGTCTTTATTTAGAGTATTAACACACCCCCTGCCCCCTCTCAAGAGGGGAAAAGATACCCTCCGCCCCGCTATGTCCATATCTCACCAAAAACTGCCTGAATCTCACCTTTTTGCCTAAATTGTCCCCCACCCACTTAATTATAAGCAGATAAGTTTGTCCTTGTTTAAATAAAATCCCTATATTTGCCCCGTCCCCACACTAGTATAAACTTTGTTTTTCACAGCTTGTATCAAACGGGACAAAACACCCTTATTTCACAAATAAGGTTACACCCTCACTCCTACCAGGACATCCAATCCTTTTGTAATAATCTCATTGGCTGAATTGAGTCTCGACTGATCGAGTGCAGCCAGATAGTGACGTGTCGTCCGCTCCGATGTATGTCCGAGTGCCTGGCTGATGATGGCTACCGGTGTGTCGTTATACAAAGCTGCCGTCGCCAGGTATGCCGAAAGACGTACGAGGTGAGGCAAACCGGGACGGAAAGGCGCAATCCAATCTCCACCAGACAACCGTTGTAATGGTGCAATGCCTGTTTATAGGCCTCATGTAGCCGTTCGCCTTCCGCCTTTTCGGGCAACACAGGAAAAAGATAGCGGCTGTCGGACAATACATATTTATCAAATAGCCGTTGCATGCCGGGAGTAATACCGACACGCACCAGAACCCCCGTCTTGCAACGGTTGTAGACCAGTTCATTATCGACGATATTATCGCGGGTAAGGTGTGCCAAATCGATGAACGGCATCCCGCAGGCAAGGAAGGAGAAAAGAGCGAAGTCCTTCGCTGCCTGTAATTCCGGTTCGGCAGAGAGGTCCATCCGAGCAATTTCTTCCATTGTCTGAATACGGAGGGCGCGTTTGGCCGTTTCCTCCTGCCGCAGGTTGAGGTGGGCAAAAGGCGAGAGGCGGTCGGCCGGCGCCAGTTCCTCACGGACAGCAGTGTGATAGATAGCACGGAAACTGCTGAGGTAACTGTTCACCGAATTTGTTTTCAGATGTCCCAGTGCCAGAAGCCAGTCATAAAACCGGTCTATCATACCAGGGGTTATCGCGTCAAACGAAAGTTTGTCGGTCCCCCAAAACCGCAGCAACCAGTTGGAGGAAGCGCGGTAAAGATCGGCGGTCGAATATTTGCCCGCCTTGCGTTTACGTTTCACCAACGCATCGGCGTAGGTGAAGAAGGTTGTTGTCATAAGCATAATAATAGTAACTATAGAAAGAATCTGAATTAAACCGTATTGTATATTAATTGAAAATTATACCTTTGTTGGTATAGTTTAATAATCAAAATATATTAATTATGAAAAACAAAGAAGAATTCCAATTAATCCAAAACAAGATTTATGAAATAAGAGGACGTAAAGTCATGATCGATAGCGACCTGGCTGAATTGTATCAAGTCGAAACACGCGTATTAAATCAAGCAGTAAAGCGTAATATAGATCGATTTCCCGAAGATTTCATGTTTCAATTAACAAGTCAGGAATGGGAGAATATGTCATCACAAATTGTGATGACATCACATACCAAACGCCCAAAATCAGCTATTCCATTTGTTTTTACCGAACATGGTGTAGTAATGCTGTCAAGTGTACTTCGCAGTAATATCGCTGTACAAACAAGTATTCTGATAACACGTGCTTTTGTTGCTATCCGACAATTAATAATTGATACTCCTGCAAATAAAGTACAGGAACTTCAACATGAATTGAAAGAACTAAAAGAATACATTGAAGAAGTATTTATTGATTACAACGATATAAACGAAGATACCCGTATACAACTGGAATTGATAAATAAAACATTAGCAGAATTGCAGGTACAAAACAAACTGTCCAATAAACCCCGTAACCCGATAGGATTTATTAAACCTAAATAACGAAATCTACAAAACGCATTCTATTCATATAAAACAAGCCTCCCGCCCTCTGAACGAGGGGCGAAGAGGCTTGCCAATTAAAAGAATAAACTGTTTGTTATTCAGTTATTGTAACCCGGTCGCCATTGAAAATGGACAGACCCAGTTTATTCATTATATATTTGATGGCCAATTGTGCTTTTACAGAATTACCCGCGCTGTCAATTGGAGGGGCAAAGGCTGAGATACCGAACAGGCCGGGCATCACTCCCATCACACCACCGCCTACACCTGTTTTTGCAGGGATACCGGAAGTGTACAACCAATCGCCGGTATGTTCGTAGAACCTACGGTGGCAATCAGCGAAGTAATCTTCGGTGACAATGAACCGTCGAATATCTGCTTTTTGGATACCGGGTTCAGGCCGTCGTTGGCAATCGTGCTCCGCAGACAGACAATTGGGCAGCTGTGATTCCCAGTGAACACTGACGGGTATACAGATCGAGCGACATATCCGGGTCATCGTAGATACGGTTGTAGTTCTTCAGCAACCAGGCAATGGAGCGGTTGTTGAAGTTGGTAGCCGATTCCGATTTGTACAATTCGTCGATCAGCTGGGGTGCACTGCCGCAAAGGTCGGTAATATTGGCAACGATGGCATCCCATTTCTTAGCCGAGTCGCCTATCGGCTGAACCATACTACAGGCAGTGATTGCACCGGCATTGACCAACGGAGTAGACGGATGGTCTTTCTCCAGCAGGATAGCCATGATGGAGTTGAAAGGCAGTCCGGTTGCATCGGCACCAATCATTTCCAACAGTTTTTGTGCACCGTACTGGCGCAATGCCAACACAGCGGTATGTACCTTTGAGACGGATTCTATACCGAAACGATATTCGGAATCGCCCAACTGGATAAGTGTTCCGTCCATCAGGCAGATACTGATACCGAACAAGTTCTTATCTATATTTGCCAGATAAGGAATGTAATCGGCATTCTTACCGCCTGTGTTCGTCTTGAACATTTCATAGGCTTCCTGGGCCACTTCTTTTATTTGTGAAACGGAAATCTTTTTATCCATACCCAAACAAATTATTTAGTTGATTTAGGACAGCCGGTATGAGTGAAGACAGAGCCTTTTACAGCCTGTTGTCTGTCCTGTGCGATACGGGTAGGGGTCGGATATTCCAATTTTTCCAGGTCGGTGATCGCATTGCTGATGTCGCCCAGCAACTGGTCTGCCATGTCACGGCTGAAGCCCTGACGGACAACGATACGCATAACTACCCAGTTTTCGAGGTTTTCAGGCAATGTATAAGCCGGAACCATCCATCCGCTCTGTTTCAGTTTATCCTGCAAATCGTACAGTGTCCATTTGGCAGTCTTAGCATATTCAGGTTTCAGATACCAGATAAACAATGGGTTGACAACTTCTTTGCTATAATTCTGGAACGGAGCCATCTTAGCAATTTCAGCATGCAGATAATCGGCAACAGCCATACTGTTCTGCTGTACTTCCTTGTAACCCTGGAATCCGAGACGGATGAACTGATAGTATTGTCCCAAAATCTGAGCGGCAGGACGAGAGAAGTTCAAACCGACCTGAGTGATGTTTGCACCTAAATAATTTACACTGAAAGACATGGAGCCCGGCAAGTATTTTTTATCTTTCCAGACAACCCAACCCAGACCTGGATATACCAGACCGAATTTATGTCCGGAAGTACTGATGGAAAGTACCCATTTCAGGCGGAAGTCCCATTTCAGTTCCGGTTTCAGGAACGGCAGGATGAAACCTCCGGAAGCGGCATCCACATGGATACAGATTTCGTAGCCTGTCTTTGCATTGTATGCGTCGAGAGCAGCGTCCAATGCTTCCACGTCATCGTTCAGACCTGTCCAGGTAACACCCTGGATGGGGACGATACAGATGGTGTTTTCATCACAATACTTCAGGGCTTCCTGCGGGTCGAGCGTGATGTGTTCCTGTGTCAGGGGCACCTGGCGCATTTCGATCTGCCACAGCTGGGCGAACTTTTCCCATACAACCTGGAAACCGGCAGAAATAACGAAGTTAGGTTTGTCGGTCGGTTTGCCTTGTGCGATTCTTCTTTCACGCCAGCGCAACCAGGCTGCAACACCACCCAACATACATGCTTCGGAAGAACCGATAGCCAAGGCTCCGGCTTTCCACTGTGCCTGTTCGGGGCTGTTCCACAGGTTAGCCATGATGTTGATACATTTAGCATTCATCACAGCAATACGCGGATACTCAGTTTCGTCGATATAGTTGATGTTGATTGCTTCGTTCATCAACTTTGTTGCATAATCATCCATCCAGGTGGTAACGAATGTAGCCAGGTTCAGACGGGGCTGTGTCTGGGCGAAAGTTTCGTCTTTTACCATCTGATAAGCAATCTCCGGAGTGGTCGGACCATCAGGGATTACATCTACTGGAGCGGGATGCAACATTGCATTCGAGCCAAAAATCGCGGTTTTGGCATCACCTTCTCTAAAACTTGAATCTTTCATGTCTTTTTGTTTTTAAATTATTAAGAATTGGCGCAACCGACATTCGTGCGTCGATTTGTAGTGCAAAAACAGCCTCTGAAAAGAATTGTTCTTCGATTTTGGTTAATGAGGGAATATTTGGGGTTTATTAAAACAATGTTATTTAAAATGAGAGAAAACAGTAATAAGTTCGTTAATGGCACACAGATGACAATTCTGTTAAAATGAACATTCAGCCATAAGAATTGTTTTTTGTCTTATAAAACAGCTATTTAATTATGAGAATAAAAACCGGACAGGGGACGATACCCCTTATTACATTAATAGGTATATGGTCGATTTCGGCGCTGAATGCGCTGCCGGGATTGGCAGTCTCTCCTATCCTGGGAAAATTGTCCGCCATATTCCCCCACTCGACGGAGCTGGATATACAAATGTTATCATCCCTGCCTTCGCTGCTGATTATACCTTTTATTATATTATCGGGGAAGCTGACGGAAAAGGTCAACAATATCTGGTTGTTACAAATCGGATTGAGCATCTTCGCCGTCAGCGGGGTATTGTATCTGCTGTCAACCAAGATGTGGCAGCTGATTGCAGTGAGCGCCTTGCTGGGCGTCGGTTCGGGACTGATCGTTCCTCTCTCTACCGGCTTAATTTCACGGTTTTTCGTCGGGGCATACCGGACAAAGCAGTTCGGTCTGAGTTCTGCCATCACCAACGTTACACTGGTGCTGGCAACCATCCTGACCGGTTATTTGGCGGAGGTGAACTGGCATCTGCCGTTCCTGGTTTATCTATTTCCGTTGATATCGATCGTACTGTCGTTCTATCTGAAAAAGAATATCGATCCCCTACCCGTCCATGCAACAGTTTCGGAGAAAGACAAAACTGTTACTGCTGATCCCGCATTCGGAAAACTGGGCATACAGGTTAAACACCTGATGCAGATCATGGGGTTCTACGGGTTGGCGACTTATTTGGTCATTATAGTCAGCTTCAACCTGCCCTTCCTGATGAAAGAATACCATTTCACCAGCGGTAATTCAGGTATCATGATCTCGCTGTTTTTCCTGGCTATCATGGCTCCGGGATTTATCTTGAACCAGATCGTCGACCTCCTGGGCAAAAAGACGAAATTCTATTGTTTGCTCTCGATCGCTCTAGGTATGCTACTGATCCTGATTTCAAGAACGGAATGGCTGATCGGCTTAGGCTGTATCTTTACCGGATTTGCCTATGGCGTTATCCAGCCAATCGCTTACGACAAGACGACCCGCACGGCTATTCCATCGAAAGTAACGCTGGCACTGGCTTTCGTGATGGCAATGAATTACCTGGCTATCCTGTTATGCCCGTTTATTATAAATGTATTCAAAGATATACTCCACATAGAAACACAACAGTTTGCCTTCATATTCAATATGATCATTGCACTGGCTGCTGCTGTTTGGGCTTATATCAAACAGGATTCGTTCCTGTTTAACGATAAAATATAAAAGAACGCTAAGCTTATGAAGAATAAAAAGACAGAAGCCAACCTGAGTATGATCGTATCCAAAACCTTCAGCGGTTTGAATGCGAATGCCCTCAAATATCTCCTACCCTTATGGATTGCTCCGCTGACAGGAGTTATGTTTCGTTGTGTATTCGCTGCCATTGTGTTCTGGATCATCAGTATATTCTGGAAACAGGACAAAATAACCCGACGGGAGAAGATAACCCTGTTCCTGCTGGGAGCGATCGGATTATATGGTTTCATGTTCTTTTATTTGCTTGGAGTCAGCAAAACAACACCGGTCTCCAGTTCGCTGTTCAGCAGCCTGCAACCGATTTGGGTATTCATCCTTTCCGTCATTTTCCTACGGGAACGTATTACGGCGATGAAAATAATCGGTATCGCGATCGGCTTGGGCGGCGCACTGCTCTGCATCCTGACGCAGAAAAGCGACGATTTGGCTTCCGATGCTTTTACGGGTAATATGCTCTGTTTGATCAGTTCTATAGCCTATGCTGCTTATCTGATCGTAAGCAATGTAGTATTGGGAAAAGTCAGTTCGCTCAATATGTTACGCTATAGTTTCCTCGGAGCAGCTGTTTCCTCTCTGATCGTGATGGCTTTTACCGGTTTCGACGGCCATCTGTTCAGTCATTTCGAATGGACGCCTTTCCTTGTCCTGATGTTTGTCCTTATCTTCCCCACCACAATCAGTTATCTACTCATTCCGATAGGCCTGAAATATCTGAGTACTACGCTGGTTGCCCTCTACGGCTACATTATATTGATTGTTGCCACCATCGTCTCCCTTTCCATCGGGCAGGACCGTTTCAGCTGGTATCAGATGATTGCCATCGCACTGATCTGTTCAAGCGTCTATTTCGTTGAAATAGCGGAAAGCAAGGATAAAAGATAATTTTTTTCTCTTTCTTTGTAACAACTTATTCTTTGTTCCCGTCTACCTTATGAAGCCTCTCCGAAGTGCGCACGAGGAAAGGCCGGAACAAACAGAATTAGTAATCATTTAATACAATAGAAAGATGAAACGATACTTTGTTATCCTGGCGCTGATCTTGATCTGCCAGGCAGGGAACAGCCAGACAATGAACCAACTGTTCAACGAGTTCTCGAAAATAGAACAGATCAACCATGTCAAAATAGGCAATATCACTATGAAACTTGCCAGCTTGTTCACTGAAACGATGGGGGTAAACGGCATCGAAGTCCTCGAGTTCGGCAGTTGCAACAGCGATGTAAAACAACGTTTCGAGAAAGCGATCAAGGAACTGAAAGACCCCGACTTCGAGACAATGGTCACCTCCAACGAAAAAGGTAGTCGCACAAAGGTCATGGTACGTATCGAAAAAGACATGATCCGCGAAATGGTAGTCCTCACCACCGGCAACAGCAATGCCCTGGTACGCATCAAAGGCAAGATCAAACCATCCGATATAGAAAAAGTGATGAAAGATCATGGGAATGGATGCTGAGAACTTCAAACGAAAGTTCCTCTCCTTCCACCCCAAGCTTTTCCGGATTGCCTACGCACTTGTTGAGAATAAAGCCGATGCAGAAGATATCCTTCAGGATGCTTACTTCAAATTATGGAACAAACGGGACGAACTGCCCGACATAGAGAACCCCGAAGCCTTCTGTGTCACCTTGGTCAAGAACCTCTCTCTCGATTTCCTCCGTTCCCCACGTGCCAACCGGCGGGAAGAAGAAATAGAAAGTGTATTTACGCTGGCAACCGATTCTTCACCGGAAAAGGAACTGGAAACGAAAGACAAGGAACAACAAATCCGGCAACTGATCAACCGTTTACCCGAAAACCAGCGGCAGGTACTCCGCCTCAGGGGAATCAACGATTGCTCGATGGATGAAATAGAACAGATAACCGGCCTGAATGCCGTAAACATACGTGTGCTGCTTTCCCGGGCACGAAAAGTAATCAGGGAACAATTCGAAAAATTATACGAATATGAACGATAAACAGATAGATGAATTAATCAACAAGGTCCTCCGGGAGGATCAAACGTTACCGGAAGGACTTTCCGAACGGTTGGAGCAGCAGATAGATGCCTGGGCCGCCGCCGAAAAGAAGGAGGCGATCCGTTCATCTTTCCGCCGCCGTTCTCTCTACTGGCTCAGCGGAGCCGCTGCCGTAGCACTGTTATGCATAGGCATCTTCCAGTTTACTACCCCCAATGAGGAACATCAACTGGCAGATACGTATACCAATCCGCAAGAAGCCGCCATTGCCGCCCAGAAAGCACTCGCTTTCATGTCTGTAAACCTGAATAAGGGAATCGAACAGGTGAACGAAGCCCAGCAGGAAATGAATAAAGTAAACGAAATACTGAATAAACATTTAAAAGATTAACAAGATGAAAACTAAAAATATATTGCTCATTCTCTTTCTGTGCTGCACAAGCATTTGCTTTGCCCAGAACAAACTTTTCGACAAATATTCCGAAATAGATAACGTCACCTCCGTCTATATCTCAAAAGCCATGTTCCAGATGATGCCCAAGATCGAAACAAACGGCCTCAACCTGATGAACCTGAAAGGGAAAATAGAAAGTCTGCAAGTCCTCACTACCGAGAACAACAGCATAAAGGAAAAAATGCGTGATGATTTCAAAAAGCTGATCAGTAAAGACCACCAGGAACTGATGCGGGTGAAAGACGGCAAGACACGCGCCACCTTCTATGTCAAACAGAAAGGAGACCTGATAAGCGAAATGATCATGCTGGCCGATACGGACAATAGCTTCAACGTAATCCAGTTATTGGGTAACTTCACCCTCCAGGACATCCAGGAGATCACAAAAGAAATGAATAAGTAACAAGTGGAAGATGTCATTTTACTAAGTCATAAAATCATTTTTAATACCTTATTTTACTTATAAATAAGCATCTTTGTACAGCTATTACACTTTAATTCTGTACAAAATGAAAAATAGAAGATCTTTCCATATCTCCATACTGCTTTCACTATTCTCATTGGCTATGTTTGCCAAAGGTTCTTTTTCGGTTTACAACCTGAAATGCGAACAGGAAACGAATCCTCTGGGAATAGAAAAACTCCGGCCCCGCTTCAGCTGGCAGATCAATGCAGAAGAAAGAAACTTTGAACAGGCAGCCTGGCAAATACTGGTTGCCGACACCCCCGAAGCACTCGACAATGAAAACGGCACTATCTGGAATAGCCGGAAGGTAAACAGTCCGGCTTCCATCCTGGTCCCTTTTAACGGGAAGGGGTTGGAAGCCGGGCAAACTTATTTCTGGAAAGTCAGGATATGGGATAAACAAGGGAATGCTTCTCCCTGGAGCCCTGCCAATCAGTTCAATATCGGCCTGCTTTCGGAAAAGGACTGGAGCAACGCTAAATGGATCGCTTTAGAAAAAGACAGAAAAGAAGAGATTATTACGACAGGTATCCATGCTCCGCTGGTAGAAAATGCCATTGGAGATAAGAAAACGGGGACATACCGCCTGCCGCAATTCAGAAAAGAGTTTGCTGTCAACAAACAGCTTAAACGTGCCATAGCCTATGTTTCCGGGCTCGGTCATTTCGATATGTTCCTGAACGGTACTAAAGTAGGAGACAATTTCCTTGATCCGGGATGGACCAAATACGACAAATGCGCTCTTTATGTATCTTTCGACATTACCGGACATTTACAACAGGGTAATAATGCCGTCGGAGTCATGTTGGGAAACGGCTTTTTCAATATTCCGAGAGAGCGTTATTACAAGATACTGACCTCTTACGGCGCTCCTAAACTCATCATGAAGATACAATTGGAATATACTGACGGCAGTACACAGCATATCGTCTCCGACACCGACTGGAAAGTAACAGAAAGCCCCATTACCTTCAGTAGCATTTACGGAGGAGAAGAATACGATGCCAGCAAAGAACAGGAAGGCTGGAAACAGCCCGGCTTCAATGATACCGACTGGAATAAGGCTATCAATTCAAACTGGAAAACTGCATTAATCTCCCAACGCATTCCTCCGTTAAAAGTACGCGACCGAATCCCGACAGTCCGTCTCCTTCAAACAGAAAAAGGAGACTGGGTATACGACCTCGGACAGAACTTTTCCGGTATCCTCCAACTAAAGGTGCGGGCAACCGACCAGCATCCGGTCAAACTGTATCCGGCAGAGTTATTAAATCCGGACAACAGCATCAATCAAAGCGCATCGGGAGCACCGTTCTATTTTACTTATATCCCTAAAGGTAGTAATCTGACAGAATCATGGCAACCCCAGTTTACCTATTACGGTTTCCGGTATGTACAGGTGGAAGGTGCCGTCCCGAGCGGACAACCGAATCCCGAAGGACTGCCTGAAATCATCGACATCACCGGACTCCATACATGCAACTCTGCGGATAAAGCCGGTAAATTCAGTTGCTCCAACGAAATGTTCAATAAGATATATAACCTGATCGACTGGTCTGTCCGCAGCAATATGGCAAGTGTACTGACCGACTGCCCTCACCGGGAGAAACTGGGTTGGCTGGAAGTTGCACATCTGATGCAATACTCCATCCAATACAGGTATAATATGGCTCGCTTTTACGAAAAAGTAATGAACGATATGCGTTCGACACAAGCCGAAAACGGACAGATAGCCACTACCGCCCCCGAACTGGTTGAGTTTGAAGGAGGTTTCAAAGATACCCCCGAATGGGGCAGCGCCTTTATCATTTCTCCCTGGTACGTTTATCAGTGGTACGGGGACAAACAGCTTATCGAAAAGAATTATCCTGACATGCAACGTTACCTGGATTATCTGCTGTCGAAATCCGATAATTATATCATCTCCTATGGTCTGGGCGACTGGTATGATATCGGCCCGAACCACCCCGGCGAATCCCAGCTAACCAGCAACGGAGTAACCGCAACAGCCATATTCTATTACAATACGGTTATCATGCAGCAAATCGCATCTTTGCTGAATAAGTCCGCCGATGCCGACAAATACGCAGAGCAGGCTTCCCGAATCAAAGAAGCATTCAACACTACATTCTGGAACAAATCTACCCGCAAATACGACCGCGATAGCCAGGCAGCTAATGCCATCGCCTTATATACCGGCTTAGTCGAACCCGACAACAAAGAACAGGTATTCAACAACCTGATTGCCGATATCCGTAACCGCAATAATGCCCTGACAGCCGGTGATGTCGGTTACCGCTATGTGCTCCGTGCACTGGAAGAAAATAACGCATCCGATGTAATCTACGATATGAACTGCAAATATGATGTCCCCGGTTACGGCTGGCAACTGGCACACGGAGCGACCTCCCTGACAGAATCGTGGCAGGCTTACGGCTTTGTCTCGAACAATCACTGTATGCTGGGACATCTGATGGAATGGCTTTTTAGCGGACTGGGAGGCATACGCCAGGAAGAAGGGTCTGTTGCCTTTAAGAATATCGTCATCAAACCGGAACCGGTAGGTGATATCCGGGATGCGGATACCTCTTATGAATCTCCTTATGGTCTGATTCATTCGTCCTGGAAAGACGATAAGGAAACATTCAGTCTCCGGATAGAAATACCGGCAAACAGCAGCGCCTCGATTTACCTGCCGGCCAATGCTCCCGGACAAATATCGGAAAGCGGAATACCGTTACAGGAAATAAAAGGAATGAAGTTCAGCGCCCCTGTAAACGGACGGATTAAGGTGGAAACAGGCTCGGGTATTTACAACTTTATCGTAGAAAAGTAAAAATGAAGCGATTATAGACCATAGTAAATGCTCTAAAATGTTATATTTGCGGAATATTAGGGATTTACCTTGATTATCTATCAAATAACAAACGAGCAGAGTAACGTATGAAAAGTGGAACAGAGAGGTTGAATGTACTGATTATCCTGATTGCAATGTGTTTTTCATCCGTCATTACATTAGCTGATGAAGGAGCACATAAAAACGCATCGGGGGATATGACGGATTCCGTATCCTATTCACGTCGTTTAATCCATCGGTTAGGTTTCGACGTGCGGCCGACTTATATTTTCCCTACCAATTCTTTCCTGAAAGGAGAGAATACGGAAATGGAACCCATCCGGCGGTCTGTCTCCGCACATTTAAAATACTCGTTCCAATACTATCCGAACAGTTATACAGACCGGATTTACAGAGGTTCCTACCAAGGTATCGGATTATCGGGATACTCGTTCCAGAATAAGGAAGAACTGGGAAATCCGATAGCAGTCTATGTTTTCCAGGGAGCCCGCATCAAACGATTCAATCCGCGTTTGTCACTCAATTATGAATGGAACTTCGGTGCATCTTTCGGCTGGAAACCTTTCGATGAATTTGAAAATCAGTATAATAAAGTGATCGGTTCGAAAATCAATGCTTATATCAATGCGAATTTCTATCTGGACTATATCCTTTCAAAAGAAATAGACCTGACGGCCGGAGTCGATTTGACACATTTCTCGAACGGTAACACAAGGTTCCCGAATGCCGGACTGAACACGATCGGATTAAAAATCGGATTAGTATATAACTTCAACAGGAAGGATGAATGTCTTTCCCGTCCTTTATTCCAGCCTCCTGTGCCGCGCTTTCCCCGTCATATCAGTTATGATGTGGTCTTATTCGGTTCCTGGCGGCGGAAAGGTGTTTATGTAGGAGAAGGACAAATTGCCGCCCCGGGTGCTTTTGCAGTAGCGGGATTCAATATAAACCCGATGTACAACTTCGGATATAACTTCCGCGCCGGGGTATCATTGGATGGCGTTTATGATGAGAGTGCCAATATTTATGCCGACGAATATTCTTCGTCCGACCGCTTCTACAGGCCTCCTCTCAGCTACCAAATGGCGTTGGGACTTTCTGCCGGGCAGAATATGTCATGCCTTATTTCACGGTCGGAATAGGATTGGGAGGAAATGTCATACACCGTGGCGGTGACCTGAAAGGTTTATACCAGGTACTGGCCCTCAAAGTAGAAGTTACCCGCAGTTCATTTATCCACGTAGGATATAACCTGCAAAATTTCCATACTCCCAATTACTTAATGCTGGGTATCGGATATCGGTTCCATAATAAATATCCGACATTCCACAGATAGAAAATAAACTCCTATTATCTACAACATCCACAACTACATCATAAACACCTTATAAATAAACATCTTATGCATGATTGCAGATGATATAATATCTACAATAATCATTCATTATCTACCACTTAATGTATCATCTTTACTATCCAATGGAGAAATGGATAGGGATAAATAGTTTCTATAAGATGAAACTAAAGTTTCCTGCTTAGAAAACAAAAGTTTTATGCGGTAGAAACTTCTGTTTTGTCCTGTAGAAACAAAAGTTTAGACATCAAAAAAACGAATGAATCATCTCGGATAACGGGTGATGGGCATAGAGAAGAGAGCCAACCGAACAAATGCAAGACGGTTGTATTTAGTACATAAAAGCAGTAAATAGTGGTAGATATAACTTTATTATTGTAGATATTTTTCCATCTACAACCATACATTAATCAACTGATAAATAGTTAATTATATTAATACTGGTAGATATTGTTGTAATAATAAGAAATATTTTTTAAGCTCAATATTTAAAATTTGAACAGGATCTTTGGCTTTTCTTTAGAAAGAAGGAGACAAATACCTAATAGAGAAGAAAAGGAAACTTACTTACTCGTTGGCGGAATTAAATGATGTTGTTTTAGAAATAATTGAGCTATCTGCAAATTATAGGATGAGCCAATTAGTGACGGTGCCTTCAGGCTGTAACAAACTAGCCCAGGGTTCTAACCCTGGGTTCCCTTGAATCCTTCTCTTTCTGAGGCACCCTGTAGGGGTGCGACAAGATTGAAAGGGCTGATATTTATCTTGTGCCGCCCCTACAGGGCGGAAAGGGAAGAGCGAGTTTTCATAAACCCAGGGTTAGAACCCTGGGCTGGTTTGTTAAAGCCTTACAGGCTTACATTGACACCGTAAGGGCGGTTTGCGAACCGCCCCTACCAACGACGCTACATTCAAATTTGATAAATAATGAACCTACATATTAGCTCATCATTTCTATTTCCCTGAAATGATCTTACGTATCTCGCTCAGTTTGTTCAGTGCCTCGATCGGAGTAAGATTGTTTACATCGAGGTTCTTGATCTCGTCGCGAACCTGGCTTAATACAGGGTCGTCGAGCTGGAAGAAACTAAGCTGATAGCCTTCGGCAGCAGCGGCAATCTCCTTGACTGGTTTCGCTTTTACCTTTCCTTTACCTTTTTCCTTGCAATCAATTCCTTCCTGGCGGTTTTCCGTTTCCAGTTGTTTCAGGATTTCGTTGGAACGTTTCACGATACTTTTCGGCATACCAGCCATCTTGGCTACATGGATACCGAAACTATGTTCGCTACCTCCGGGAACCAGTTTACGCAGGAATATTACCTTATTTGAAACCTCTTTCACCGAAACATTGTAGTTTTTGATGCGTTTGAAAGAACGTTCCATCTCGTTCAATTCATGATAATGAGTAGCAAAAAGCGTCTTTGCACGGGCATTCGGATGCTCATGGATATATTCAACGATCGCCCAGGCAATCGAGATACCATCGTAAGTACTTGTTCCGCGGCCCAACTCATCGAAAAGAACCAGGCTGCGCGAAGACATGTTGTTCAGGATATTCGATGCTTCGTTCATCTCTACCATAAAAGTAGACTCACCGACAGAAATATTATCGGAAGCCCCTACACGGGTAAATATCTTGTCTACCATACCGATACGGGCAGACTCAGCCGGCACAAAACAACCAATCTGCGCCATCAGGGTAATTAATGCCGTCTGACGCAATAACGCTGATTTACCCGCCATGTTCGGACCGGTAATAATAATAATCTGCTGCTTCTCGCTATCCAGATACACGTCATTGGCAATATAAGCTTCCCCCAACGGCAATTGTTTTTCGATCACCGGATGACGGCCTGACTTGATGTCGATTACATCCGAATCATCCACATTCGGACGGATATACCGGTTACTTTCCGCCACTTTAGCAAACGACAACAGACAATCCAAACGACCAATCAGATTGGCATTCACCTGAATAGGTGGTATAAATTCAGCTAAACAGGTAACCAATTCGGTAAACAGGCGGTTTTCGAGGGCGAGAATCTTTTCTTCCGCTCCTAATATCTTTTCTTCGTATTCTTTCAGTTCTTCCGTGATATAACGCTCGGCATTTACCAACGTCTGTTTGCGTATCCATTCGGCGGGAACTTTGTCTTTATGCGCATTACGCACTTCGATATAATAACCGAATACGTTATTGAAAGCAATCTTCAAACTCGGAATACCCGTTTTCTCACTTTCCCGCTGCTGCACCTTCAACAAATAATCCTTACCGGAATAGGCAATGGCACGCAATTCATCCAGTTCTGCATTGATACCTGTGGCTATCACACCTCCTTTATTCAGCAAAGCGGGCGGGTCGTTATTGATTTCTTTCTCGATACGGTCACGTATTTCGGTACAGGCATTCAACTGCTCACCGACACGGGAAAGGCTCGGTTCGTCGCTGGCCATACAGGCTTCCTTTATAGGTTCGATTGCCCGGAGAGCAACTTTCAGCTGCACCACTTCACGGGGAGAGACACGGCCTACCGCTACTTTTGAAATAATACGTTCCAGGTCGCCGATCTGTTCGATTTGTTCATCCAGTATCTCCTTCACCTCCGGATGACGGAAGAAATAATCCACTACATTCTGCCGTTCCTGAATAGGTTTGACGTCTTTCAACGGAAACAGTACCCAACGCCGCAGCATACGTGAACCCATCGGAGAAACCGTCTTGTCGATTACGTCCAGCAGACTGGTTCCTTCGTCATTCATTGTACCAACCAGTTCCAGACTACGCACAGTGAACTTATCCAGGCGCACATAACGGTCTTCTTCAATACGTGACAATGCTGTAATATGCGAAATATGTGTATGTTGTGTCTGATCCAGATAATAAAGGATTGCTCCCGATGCGACGACGCCCAGTTTCAGATGTTCTACTCCGAAACCTTTGAGATTCTTTGTTTCGAAATGTTTCAACAGACGGTCGTTGGCGGCATCGGCCGAGAATACCCAGTCTTCCATTTCAAAGGTAAAGAAACGGGGACCGAAGGCTTCTTCGAAACGTTTCTTATTATTACGCTCGATCAATACTTCCTTCGGAGAGAAGTTATTGAGCAGTTTGTCGATATAGTCGATTGTTCCCTCAGCAGTCAGAAATTCACCGGTGGAAATATCCAGCAAGGAAATTCCACAAACATCCTTACCGAAATGAATGGCGGCAAGGAAATTATTTTCTTTATGATTCAGGATATTGTCGTTGATAGAGACACCCGGCGTAACCAATTCCGTCACTCCGCGTTTCACCAGCTTCTTAGTCATCTTCGGGTCTTCCAGCTGGTCGCAGATGGCAACACGTTTACCGGCACGGACCAGCTTGGGAAGATAAGTATCGAGGGCATGATGCGGAAATCCGGCCATTTCAATAACTGACCCGGTCCGTTGGCTTTTTTAGTTTGTACGATTCCCAGTATCTCGGCACCAATCACGCGTCTTCGCCATACATTTCGTAAAAGTCTCCTACACGGAACAGAAGTACAGCATCCGGATGTTTCGCCTTAATATCGAAATACTGTTTCATCAATGGGGTTTCAACGATCTTTGCCACGGGATATATCTTTTATCATTTTATTTACAACCGCACAAAGGTACAATTTTTTGTGAGAGAAAATAACCTCTTCTTGTATCAGCTTCTTTATTAATTAGAAAACTTTCCTACACTTTTTAAATAAAAAATATAACTTTGCCAGCATGTCTGACAAGAAACATCTTAGAATCATGAAAAAAACTTTATTACTCGCTTCCGGCTTTATGCTGGCTGTTCCTTTTGTACAAGCACAAAAGAACAAAGACAAAAAACCGAACATCGTATTTATTTTAGCAGATGACCTGGGATACGGTGACCTGAGCTGCTACGGACAGGAAAAGTTTGAAACTCCGAACATCGACCAACTGGCGCAAAACGGTATGCGTTTCACCCAGTGCTATTCGGGAACGACTGTCAGTGCCCCTTCCCGCTCCTGCCTGTTGACCGGTACCCACAGCGGACATACTCCTGTTCGGGGAAACAAAGAACTCGATCCGGAAGGACAATTTCCACTGCCGGAAGGTACCCGCACCATCTTCCATGTGATGCAGGATGCAGGATATAAGACTTCTGCCTTCGGTAAATGGGGATTAGGTTATATCGGTACTTCGGGCGATCCTAAAAACCAGGGTTGTGAAACATTCTACGGATATAATTGTCAGTTGCTGGCACATAGTTACTATCCCGACCATCTGTGGGATAACGATCAGCGGGTGGAACTAAAAGATAATGTATTGGAAGTTCAATACGGAAAAGGTACTTATTCACAGGATCTTATCCATTCAAAAGCACTCGATTATCTGGATAACCTCAAGGAAGACGAACCTTTCTTTATGTGGTATCCGACTATCCTGCCACATGCCGAACTGATCGTACCGGAAGACAGTATCATTAAGAAATTCCGTGGCATGTATCCCGAAAAGGCTTACAAAGGAACAGAACCGGGCAGTCCGGCTTTCCGCAAAGGCGGTTATTGCACACAGCTTCATCCGCACGCTACATTTGCTGCTATGATATATCGTCTGGACGTATATGTGGGACAGATTGTTCAGAAGCTGAAAGATAAAGGTTTATACGATAATACAATCATTATTTTCGCCAGCGACAACGGTCCGCACATGGAAGGTGGCGCTGATCCTGATTTCTTCAACAGCAACGGTATGTACCGTGGCTACAAACGTGACTTATATGAAGGCGGTATCCGCGTACCGATGATTATCTCATGGCCGGGACATATCCAACCGGGAACAGAAACAAACTTTATGTGTTCTTTCTGGGATGTATTGCCTACATTCGAAGAAATCATCAGCCCGAAAGCTAAACAGAAAGAGATGGATGGCGTAAGCATGTTACCGTTGCTTCAAAACCGCAAAGGTCAGAAAGAACATGAATTCCTGTACTTCGAATTTCAGGAAATGAACGGTCGTCAGGCTGTCCGTCAAGGTCCGTGGAAACTGGTTCACATGAATATCCGTGGCGATAAGCCTTATTATGAGCTTTATAACTTAGCAGCCGATCCTTCGGAAAGACATAACATCCTGGATAAATATCCTGAAAAAGTAGCCGAACTGAAAGAAATCATGGTTCGTGAACACATCGAAGACCCGAACTGGCCATTGCTGAAGAAGTAAGACCATTTCGTCAACGTCAACGAAATGGTCAAAGCATTGAAGTAAAAGGGATATCCGACTCTTGGACATCCCTTTTACTTCTGTTATATTTACTTTTTTACCAACTTATGACTGCTTCTTCCTTCCGCAGTCTGTATTTCCATCACATAAATACCTGCCGGATATCCGCTATAAGAAAGCGTAACGGTTGAATTATTGCTTCCCGGTTGCTTTTTTAACAGACGGCCGTTCATATCATACAAAGCAACTTCCAGAATAGCTACAGGAGAAGTTACATAAGCTGTACCATCCACGTAGGAGACAGAGACATTCATATCCGAAGAGATTTCTTCCGTCGAAGTCGGGTCGGCAGCCACCACAATCTCGCCGGTCGTATCACCACCGCCTCTTACCCATTTCCATTCGCTGCCGTCACTGCTCTTATAAAGCAAACGGATACGGTCACCCGGAGCAATTGCTTTGGTAATCGTACAAGGTATCTCCTGCCCCACTCCGCGTTCTATCTCGATAGTGACAGGTTCTTCGCTGGAAATAAATTCTTTTGTATTTCCATCCTTATCCACAAGGGCTGCAACAAGATTACCGGTGAAATCACGGATACTCATATTTCCTACATAACCGTATTGAAGACCGAAAAGCTGGTTCTGTTCGAAATCGTCAGTCGTAGCAGACAGACCATTGAATACAGTACCCTCATTTTCACCATAGAAAAACACCAGTACGTCCTGATAGGTCGAACCTTCCACCGGTTTCATCATGCTGATGATGGCATCCTGGTCAAGGGAGAAACCACCACCGCTATTGCCACCTGTTCCCTGTTCTTCGGGTTCGAGAACCGATAGCAGGTAATAACCGTTTGCCAGTCCGCTCCAACCCCAGTTCACATGATAATAATCGGATGTATTGTATCCGTCGATAATAAACTGATGACCTTCGTTCTGATCATTTTCACCACCATAGATGACAGGACGATTATCATCCAATTCACCTTTGATGATAGACTCCCACTCAGCCGTCTGATAGTTTTCACGTTGCAATACATGAAGAGACTTATCGTATTTCATATAATTGACAAGGCCTTGGGCTGCTGTAATTGTCAGCGCACCACTGTTTCCGGGCGCGTAATTCATTTCCGACATAACACCGACATCATACATCAGAGTGGCTACATTCTGCGCCTGCTGGGTAGTGTACTGCCCGGCAGTATAAGTAGAAGGCATATTATCCCATTGGTAAGGCGTATTGAAAGTGGCGGAAAGAGATAAGCCATACGTCTGTGAAGTATAGGAATAACTGCCCTGCCCTACATCCGGCCATTTATGGTATTGCATAGCAATAGCAGTAGAAGTCGCCACACAACCGGTCGGAGTACGCTGGCTGTTTACCACCGGGCAAAGATTATTATAAGGCGTCATCTGGTCCCACAACACAGTCGTCAGTAGTACACCATCCGAACTCAGTTGCATAGTGCCCTGCCGCAACTGATTCCAAGCGGCAGTTATCTCTTTACCGGCTACCGTTTTATTTCCGCGCATCCAGTTAATCTGACGCTGATAACTGTCAAACCATGAACGCAGGTTAACCGGCATGGAATCTTTCCGGAACGGTTCCTGCATACCATATCCCAGAATAGGATAAACAACGTCATCACCGGCAACGACCACAAAACCGTTATCATTGCCCTGATTAAACACATAAAAAGTAGCATCCTGCGAACCGGCATCCGATTTGGTAGCGACTCCGCCATCCGACCAGACTAACGTCAGTTTCGTAAGCGAGGACTTGGTCTGCGGACAATTGCTTTTCAGAAAACTGAGCGCAACGCTCCGGGCCTGTTCCACATCGACAGGGGTGGCGCTTATCGACATTGTCAACAAGGCAACCAGGAAAATAAGAGTACATCTTCTCATTACTTGTAATTTTTATAGTTTAAATTTAGCTTGCTTGTCAGAGGTCGGGTTAAAGGCATTAATGGCGTTTCAAATTTATTGTCATTCAATAACAAAGAGGATGGAAAGAAGGTTCACTTTCCTCCGCAAGGAACTATAATTTCCCAGGCAGAAAACACGTGTTTCCTATGGAAGAAACCAGAGTTTCCTGCTAAGGATATTGTGACGGGGTAAAATGAAGCAAATAAGTATCCGCCGAAGCAGGCTCATTTTGTACGAGTCTTCGTTCAAAAAGAACAATAAACCCAGACCGAAGATTCTTTATGTGAAGTAAAACTAAATAAAATAACTAACTTTGTGGCTTTAAACTGAAAACGATAAAAAACGATTAGATATTATGGAGTACAATTTCAGAGAAATCGAGAAAAAATGGCAAGAATATTGGATTGCCAACGGGGTTTATAAAGTGAAAGAAAATAAGGATAAACCCAAATACTACGTGTTGGATATGTTCCCTTACCCATCCGGTGCAGGACTACATGTAGGTCATCCGCTCGGTTACATCGCTTCTGACATTTATTCCCGTTTCAAACGGTTACAGGGTTTCAACGTATTACACCCGATGGGATACGATGCTTACGGTTTGCCGGCAGAACAATATGCCATCCAGACCGGACAGCATCCCGAAGTAACTACCAAACAAAATATCGCCCGTTATCGTGAGCAGATGGATAAAATAGGTTTCAGCTACGACTGGAGTCGTGAAATCCGTACCTGCGACCCGGAATATTATCATTGGACACAATGGGCATTCATCAAAATGTTCAACAGCTACTATTGCAACGATGAAAAGAAAGCACTTCCTATCGAAAGTCTGATTGAAGCCTTCGAAACCGTAGGTACTGAAGGTCTGAACGTTGCCTGTGGCGAAGAATTAAGTTTCACCGCCGCTGAATGGAAAGCTAAAAGTGACAAAGAAAAACAAGAAATATTACTGAACTACCGTATCGCTTATCTGGGTGATACAATGGTTAACTGGTGTTCCGAACTGGGAACTGTACTGGCAAATGATGAAGTTGTAAACGGCGTTTCCGAACGTGGAGGCTTCCCGGTAGAACAAAAAATGATGCGTCAGTGGTGTCTGCGTGTATCGGCTTACGCCCAGCGTTTACTGGACGGGCTGGATACAATCGATTGGACGGATTCACTGAAAGAAACACAACGCAACTGGATAGGCCGAAGCGAAGGTGCCGAAGTCAATTTCAAGGTAAAAGACAGCGACCTGGAATTTACCATCTTCACTACCCGTGCCGATACGATGTTCGGTGTTACTTTCATGGTACTGGCTCCCGAAAGCGAACTGGTTGAGAAATTAACTACTCCGGAACAGAGACAAGAAGTAGACGCTTATCTGGACCGTACCAAAAAACGTACAGAACGTGAACGTATTGCCGACCGCCAGGTAACAGGTGTCTTCAGCGGTTCATACGCAATCAATCCGTTTACCGGAGATGCTGTGCCTGTATGGATTAGCGATTATGTGCTGGCCGGTTACGGTACAGGAGCCATCATGGCTGTTCCGGCTCACGATAGCCGTGACTATGCTTTCGCAAAACATTTCAACTTGCCTATCATTCCGTTGATTGAAGGTTGCGACGTTAGCGAAGAAAGTTTCGATGCCAAGGAAGGTATCGTCTGCAACTCACCGAGACCGGACGTTACTCCTTATTGCGAATTGTCACTGAACGGATTAACCGTTAAAGAAGCTATTGCCGCCACCAAGAAATTTGTAGCGGAACAGAAGTTAGGACGTGTAAAAGTAAATTACCGTCTGCGTGATGCTATCTTCAGCCGTCAGCGTTATTGGGGCGAACCGTTCCCCGTATATTATGATGCGGACGGAATGCCTCAGATGTTACCGTTTGAAGCACTGCCATTACAATTACCGGAAGTAGACAAATTCCTGCCGACTGCCACAGGAGAACCTCCATTGGGACATGCAACCAAATGGGCCTGGGATTCGGTTAATAAAGAAGTAGTTGAAACTTCTAAGATAGATAATAAAACAATCTTCCCGCTGGAACTTTGTACAATGCCTGGTTTTGCCGGTTCTTCCGCTTATTACCTGCGTTATATGGACCCTCATAACGACAAAGGCTTGGTAGATAAACAGGTAAATGATTACTGGAAAAACGTAGACCTGTATATCGGTGGTACGGAACATGCTACCGGTCACCTGATTTATAGTCGTTTCTGGAACAAGTTCCTGTATGATATGGAAGTTATCTGCGAGAACGAACCGTTCCAAAAGTTGATTAACCAGGGTATGATTCAGGGACGTTCAAACTTCGTATACCGTATCAAAGATACCAATACATTTGTCTCTCTGAACCTGAAAGACCAGTACGAAGTTACTCCTATCCACGTAGATGTAAACATTGTATACAACGATATCCTGGATGTCGAAGCGTTTAAAAACTGGCGTCCGGAATATAAGAATGCAGAATTTATCCTGGAAGACGGCAAATATATCTGCGGATGGGCTGTTGAAAAGATGTCAAAATCTATGTTCAACGTAGTAAACCCGGATATGATTGTTGAAAAATACGGTGCAGATACATTACGCCTGTATGAAATGTTCTTAGGTCCGTTGGAACAATCCAAACCATGGGATACAAACGGTATCGACGGCGTTCACCGTTTCCTAAAAAAGCTTTGGGCTTTATTCTACGGAAATACCGACAGCCTTCAGATAACCGATGCCGAACCGACAGCAGAAGAATTAAAATCATTACATAAACTGATTAAGAAAGTAACATTCGATATCGAGCATTTCTCTTATAATACCTCTATCAGTGCTTTCATGATCTGTGTCAATGAATTAAGCAGCCTGAAATGTAACAAGCGTGCTATCCTGGAGCAACTGGTTATCCTGCTTGCCCCGTTTGCACCTCATACGGCAGAAGAGTTATGGCATGAATGCGGTCATACGACTACGGTTTGCGATGCTCAATGGCCCCAGCACAACGAAGAGTATCTGAAAGAAAAGTCAGTTACCTACGCTATCTCATTCAACGGAAAAGCCCGTTTCAGTATGGAACTTCCGGCTGACATGCCCCGTGAAGAGGTTGAAAAGGCAGCTCTCAGCCACGAAAGTTCCGCTAAGTGGACGGAAGGCAAAACACCTAAAAAGGTTATCGTCGTTCCGGGTAAGATTGTTAATATCGTTATCTGATGAAAGCTGCTCAGTTTTATAAAATTTATTTTTCAATACAGGATTATCTGATGATTCTGTTCGGAACCTTATTATATGGTTTCGGATTCAATGCATTTATCCTGTCGAATGAAATTGTTACCGGTGGCGTTAGTGGTATCTGTGCGCTGATATTCTTCGCCACAGGCGGCGCCATACCGGTATCGGTTTCATACTTTGTTATCAACGTAGTCTTACTACTGGCCGCACTTAAAATATTAGGTTTTAAGTTCCTGATAAAAACCATATTCGGAGTATTCTCCCTTTCCGCTTCTCTTTCATTTTTTGAATGGCTGCTGAAAGGAAACCCGATTCTGCACGACCAGCCGTTTATGGCTATCATGATTGGTGCCCTCCTTTGCGGAGCCGGACTCGGACTGGTCTTTTCTGCAAACGGAAGTACGGGAGGTACCGATATTATCGGAGCTATCGTGAATAAATACAAGAACATATCCATCGGACGTGCCTTGTTATTCTGCGATTTCTTCATTATCAGTTCTTCTTTCTTCCTCTTCCATAATGTGGATAAGATCGTGTTTGGTTTCGTAGAAATGATAATCAGCAACTATGTCCTCGACATGGTATTAAATGGTAACCGTCAATCGGTACAATTCCTCATCTTCTCACAGAAATATGATGAAATAGCCGAACGGATCATTCACGATCTGGACCGTGGATGTACCATCCTGGACGGTGTCGGAGGTTATTCCCGCAAACCGGTCAAAGTTGTCGTATTATTAGCTAAGAAATCAGAATCAGTATCCATCTTCCGTCTGGTAAAACAGATAGACCACCAGGCATTCATCTCGCAAAGTATTGTCCGGGGAGTTTACGGAGAAGGATTTGACCAGATAAAAACATAAAAGATTCATTCAAACAATTAAAAGCACTTCCATACGTTATATATCGTACAGAAGTGCTTTTTTATTTAGATATTTACAGATATGAAACTTGTATTCGCAACAAACAACCAACATAAGTTGGATGAAGTACAAAAAATAACAGCCGGTCATACAGAAATAGTAAGCCTGGCTGCCATCGATTGTCATGACGACATACCGGAAACAGCCGATACCCTGGAAGGCAATGCGCTCCAGAAAGCTCGTTACATTAAAAATAAATTCGGTTACGACTGCTTTGCCGACGATACCGGCCTCGAAGTAGAAGCGCTGAATAATGCTCCCGGTGTATATTCTGCCCGCTATGCCGGTCCCGGACATGATTCGGAAGCCAATATGAAAAAACTTCTCCGGGAAATGGAAGGAATGGAAAACCGTAAAGCCCGTTTCCGTACCGTTATAGCACTTATTCTGGATGGAAAGGAATATCTGTTCGAAGGCATAGTAAACGGTCAGATAACAAAGGATAAACGCGGAAGAAGCGGATTTGGATACGACCCTATCTTTATGCCGGACAATCATACGGAGACATTTGCCGAAATGGGTAATGATATAAAGAATACAATCAGCCACCGGGCTGAAGCTGTAAAAAAATTAAGTGCTTTTTTATCTACATTATCAGAATAAATTATGAAGAAGATAATATACACGCTTATATTATTCTGCTTGCTCGTTACTAATGCAGTAGCTCAAAAGGCAATAGGCCAATGGAATACTTACTTATCTTATTATTCAACAAATTTGGTTGCTGAAGGTAATAATCATGTATTCGGTGTAGCCAACGGTTCACTATACAGTTATAATAAAGAAGATAACAGTATATCCTATTACTCAAAACAAACAGGGTTAAGTGACAATGATATAAATAATGTAGCATTCAACCCGACTACAAATACACTGCTAATTACATATAGCATCAGTGGAAATATTGATCTATTGAGTGATAAAGGTATCTACAACCTACCTTATTTAATGAATAATTCCAATATTCAGGATAAGACGATTAACAGTATATTTCATATATATGAATACGCTTATTTATCCACCAATTTTGGAAT
>NZ_QSDP01000081.1:0-29562 GCF_003463685.1 Parabacteroides sp. AM58-2XD | reverse complement strand
GTATAAACTAACCGATTTTGTTATCATTCGAAAGACTTCCATAAATTTAACCAGTTTTCACTCGCTTATTAAAGCAGATTATCTATCTTTGAATTTCTAATTATTTTATCTTAAAATCCAATAACATGAAACGATTTTTTTATTTCTCAATTCTCTTTCTAGGTATCATCAGCACCCTTAGTGTTTCAGCCACCGACAACAAATGGAAACCCCTGTTCGGAGAAAACCTTTCCGATGCCAGCTACAATCCTGAAGTTTGGAGTATGACAGGTGGTGTACTTGCAGCAGTGGAGGATGAATCCATTTGGACAAAGACCGAATATGAAAACTTTGAACTGGATCTGGACTTCAAAACCGACGTAGGAACCAATAGCGGCGTTGTAGTATATTGCACCGATACTAAAGATTGGATTCCCAATTCTGTAGAAATACAGATTGCCGACGATCATTGTGAAAAATGGGGAAACGGCAAACCTTATGAAAAGTGCGGAGCCATTTACGGCCACCTGGGTGCAAAACAAGACAAAATAGTAAAAAAGCCCGGCGAATGGAACCATATGCGCATCAGATGTGTCGGACAACGCATTAATGTTATCCTGAATGGTAAAAAAGTAACGGAAATGGACATGAGCAAATGGACTTCGGGAACAGTCAACCCGGACGGCAGTGAAATCCCCAGTTGGTTGCCTAAGCCATTTGCAGAACTTCCGACAAAAGGATATATCGGATTACAGGGTAAACATGGTGATTCCCTGATCTGGTTCCGTAACGTAAAAATAAGAAGTATCAAATAATAAAATGAAAAGAGGAAAGTTATATTCGAACTTTCCTCTTTTCATTTTATCAATAAACTTTCGTTCCTTTTCCCTGATGGATTTCAGAAGCCTGGGTTATAATAACCTCTTTCACCCCTGCATCGATTGCCTGGAATGAGTTTTCCAGTTTAGGGATCATACCTCCCTGGATAATCCCCTCTTCTACCAATTGTTTAAATACCGTACGGTCTATTTCCGGAATAACGCTTTCATCATCATTCTCATCCCGCAATACACCTTTTTTCTCAAAACAAAAAACTAATGTTACATCAAAATGCTTAGCCAGTGCTTTTGCAGCTTCACCGGCAATCGTATCAGCATTGGTATTCAGCATATGCCCCTGTTTGTCATGGGTCAGCGGAGCCAATACCGGAACAATGCCCTGATGGATCAGAGAGGCCAGCAAATCTGCATTCACTTCTTTCACATCTCCCACAAAACCATAATCGACTTCAGCTACCGGACGTTTATCCGAACGCATCAGATTCATATCTGCTCCGGTGAGGCCTAGTGCATTCACATCTAACGCCTGCAAACCGGCCACAATATTTTTATTGACCAGGCCGCCATATACCATTGTTACCACTTTCAGTGTTTCAACGTCCGTCACCCTACGGCCATTCACCATTTTACTTTCGATGCCTAACTGGCTCGCCAGTTTAGTTGCAGAACGTCCTCCGCCATGTACCAATGCTTTAAAACCTTCTATATGAGAAAAATCCCGAAGCAAACTTTTCAATGTTTCCTCTTCCTCAACGATCTTTCCGCCGACCTTGATCAGCGTAAGCTTTTCTTTATTCATATCTGATAAAATATTTTTGCGTCAAAGGTACAAAAAAACAAAAGATTTATATACTTTTGCACCTGTCAACGCGGTAGTAGCTCAGTTGGTAGAGCATTAGCTTCCCAAGCTAAGGGTCGTGGGTTCGAGTCCCATTTACCGCTCCCTAAAAACAAGACCTTAATAATAATCTCTATATACCCATCGAAACATGATAAAGAAAGAAGCAATCAAAATTTTGAAGAAAAAAAAGTTCGCACTCTTTGGGACGATAATTCAAAACATTTCATCCAAAAGGAGTGTTAATCCCATATAATTCCTACATTTGCGACTATTAACTGAATTTAAAAAGAAAAAGAAGATTTGCTATGTTGACAGTAATGATTTTTGTTTTTCTGATTGGATACTTATGTATAGCTTTAGAGCATCCGCTAAAGGTGAACAAAGCCGGAACAGCCCTACTGACCGGAACAATACTTTGGGTTTTATACACATTTGCTGCACCTGATCTGATCCCGACCGCATCAGCCGAAGAATTTAAAGAATTTCTGGATGCCTATCCGGCTATAGCAGATCTTCCTTTTGTAGAACAATGTACCCGCTTCGTCGTTGAACACCAGGTACTGGACAGTATCGGAGAAATTGCAGAAACATTGATTTTCCTAATTGGCGCGATGATTACCGTGGAGTTGATTGACGCTCACGGCGGTTTCATGTTTATCACAAACCGTATCAAAACCAACCAGAAAAAAAAATTATTACTTCTGGTCGCATTTATTACTTTTTTCATGTCTGCCATACTCGATAACCTGACAACTTCCATCGTTATGGTTATGCTAATGCGGAAACTACTGGGGAACTACAAAGAACGGTGGGTATTCGGCAGCGTGATTATCATTGCTGCAAACAGTGGCGGGGCCTGGTCACCGATTGGAGACGTAACTACCATCATGCTTTGGGTCAGAGGAAACATTTCCTCATCCTCTACTATTCCACACCTGATTTTGCCCAGTCTGGTATCAATGATGGTACCTGTTCTCATTATGATGCGTTTCCTCCATGGGAAAGTGACTCCGCCCGATGCATTTACCTATAATGAAAATGACGAACTACTCAAAGAATTAAAGACCAAAGAAAAACTCTCGATACTGATACTCGGCGTATTATGTCTTATATTCGTCCCTATATTTAAAACGATCACTCATTTGCCTCCGTTTATGGGTATCCTGATGGGAGTCGGTATTTTATGGATCTATACAGAATTAATGTATAAACGGGATATTGTCAATGAAGATCTTAAACTTCGTCTGTCAAAAATAGTGCGCCGTATAGACGGAGCAACCCTATTATTCTTTCTTGGAATCCTTTTGGCTGTCGACGCACTGCGATGTAGCGGTGTATTGACAAATTTCGCTTTCTGGCTAGACGAAACTGTCGGAAATGTATATGCTGTAAACCTGATCATCGGTACTTTATCGGCCGTAGTTGATAATGTTCCGCTGGTAGCCGGAGCTATCGGCATGTATCCGGTTGCAACAGATGCTATCATCGCAACAGCAACAGATCCGACTTATATGGCAAACTTTGTTCAAGACGGAATATTCTGGCAATTCCTGGCTTATTGCGCCGGAGTTGGAGGCAGCATGTTGATCATAGGTTCAGCTGCCGGAGTTGTCGTGATGGGATTGGAACGCATCAATTTCATCTGGTATCTGAAAAACATATCCTTACTGGCCTTGATCGGATATCTGGCCGGTGCAGGAGTATATATTCTTCAAAATGTAGTATTGGGATTATAAACAAGGGAGGCATACAATTATGTTATGGGATTTTATTCTGAGATTATTTATTGCCGGTATTCTTGGTGCCGTAATTGGTCTTGACCGGGAATACAGGGCGAAAGAAGCCGGCTATCGTACACATTTCCTGGTCTCACTGGGAAGTGCCCTTATCATGATTGTATCCCAATACGGTTTTCAGCAGATTATACAGGAAAGTAGTGTTTCGCTCGACCCCAGTCGTGTTGCGGCACAGGTTGTTAGTGGTATCGGCTTTATCGGAGCGGGAACCATTATCATACAAAAACAATTTGTTCGCGGACTGACGACTGCCGCAGGAATATGGCAACAGCCGGAATCGGCCTGGCAATCGGTGCCGGAATGTACGGCATTGGTGTTGCGGCAACCGTACTGACTCTGATGGGACTTGAGCTACTAAGTTATATCTTTAAAAGCCTGGGAATGAAAAGTTCGATGATTATTTTTTCCACCAATGAGAAAGATATCATAAAAAGGTAACCCGGGTTCTGAACGACAAAGGTTACCTGCTCGTCTCCTACCAAATGGAAAAAGTCAGTCATTCAAACGTCGATACTTTCATTGTCACCCTGGTTATAAAGGCCAGGAAAAGTACGGACGACAACCAGCTACTACTTTTCATGGAAGAATTTCCGGAGGTAACAGTTGAGAGAATTGAATAGAAATTCTTAAAACGGGGACAAGTTTTAGTATCTTTGTCCCCGTAATCATTTTATAACAGATACACATGAACATAATTTCTAAACTATTCAAGAAAGAAAAAGAGGAAACAGAAGCTACATCAAAAGGCTCCGTTGAAGAATTTGTAACATTAATCCGCGTATATTATCAGGCGGTAATGGCCGTACAGTTGGGTATTACCAATATTAATATGTTATCGGATATGGCCCTTTTCAAACGTATGCTGAAAATTCCTACCCAAAATAACAAGCCTGGTATCGCAGAAAAGGCACGTGTCCGCAAAATATTAATGCAGGACTATGCCATGAAAGAAAGTTTCTTCAAGGAAATAGAAGCCTCAGTAAAAAAGAACTGTAAGTCGCAAAACGACATCAAATCATACTTTTTCCTTTTCCAGGGATTTTGTAATGACCTGTTCTCCCTGCTGGATAACCTGATGCAATGGAAGTTCCGTTTCTCCATGCTGGTAAAAAAATTATTATATAACCAGACAGCAAAAACAATCCATGAGATTGTAACTCGTTCGGAATGGAAAGAGGTCAGTGTCCAGAAAACAGCCTGGAGCATCCGCAAATACAAAGAGACATTAGGCTATTCGGAAGAATGGATGACTGATTTCGTTTACAACATTGTCCTTCTTGCCAAAGAAGATGCCAAAAACCAACGTAAAAAAGACAAATAAAATCAGACAGGCATGAAATATCTATTTTTAGAATATCCGAAATGCAGTACCTGCCGGAACGCAAAAAAATGGTTGGACGAACATAAGGTTGCTTATGAGGACCGCCATATAATCGACCAGCATCCTTCGGCTGAAGAGTTGACGGAATGGATAGGACGCAGCAAATTACCACTGAAGAACTTCTTCAACACCAGTGGTCTTGTATATAAAGCCATGCAGTTGAAAGACAAATTGCCCTCCATGAGTGAAAAGGAACAGATAGAACTACTTGCTTCCGATGGCAAACTTATCAAACGTCCTTTGTTGGTAAGCGAGAATCAGGTCTTGGTCGGCTTCAAAGCAGCTGAATGGGAAGAATCTGTAAAATAAAGAGTATATGAAAGAGTTCATCACCCCTCCGGAGCATATTCATTTCCTGGCAAAAAAGTTATTTACCGATTGCGGGGAAATTATAGATGGTTCCATTGCCTATCTGGAAAAAGGAGGTGGTGGACCGACTTCCCTGCATACTCATGAGCATAATCATTTGTTTATCGTATTCAGCGGACAAGCAAGGATTGAATTAGACGGTGAAGTAAAGATTGTGAATGCAAACGAATCATTCCTTGTAAACGGAAAAGTTCCCCATTCGGTATGGAATAATATCGAAGGGACCACCGTTATGATTGGTATTTCTGTAAAAGCTAAATAATCATCTTATCTATTATATCGTATGGAAAACCTTACATATCAACCCGACGCTGCATACGTTGCAGCTTGTGGCCTGTATTGCGGTGCTTGTCGCAAATTCGTAAAAGAACAATGCCCCGGATGCTGGGAGAATAAAAAAGCGGACTGGTGTAAAATACGGGCATGTAACATCGAGCATAACTATAAAAGTTGTGCCGACTGCACAATCAGTTCTATCGATGAATGCAAGAAGTTCAATAACTTCATCGGAAAAGTATTTTCTATCCTCTTCCGTTCCGACCGTCCGGCCTGTATCAGAAGGATACAGGCAATCGGCTATGATGCTTTTGCCAGGGAAATGCACGCTAAAAAACAACAGACAATAAAACGATAATATATATCCCGATGGTTTCAGAATTACATCCGTTAGGTTTCTTTTTACCGGAGCAGACTAAATTGCTGATGTTGGGGAGCTTTCCTCCTCCGATGCAACGTTGGTCGATGAACTTTTACTATCCGAATATACAGAACGATATGTGGCGTATCCTCGGACTATTGTTTTATAGCAATAAAGAATATTTCCTTGAAACAAAGAAGGCGTTCAGTGAAGAGAAAGCCAAAGCCTTCTGCCGGGAGAAAGGTATCGGTATCGGCGATACGGCTGTCGAAATAATCCGGTTAAAGAATAATGCTTCCGATAATTTCCTGCAAGTGATAAAACCGATAAATCCAGAAGAAGTCCTATCGCAAATACCCGAATGTAAAGCAATTGTCGTTACAGGGCAAAAAGCGATGGATACGATTTTATCGGTATTGCCTCCGACAGAAGAGCCGAAAGTCGGAACTTATTCGACATTCACCTTACTGGACCGGGGATTCAGATTATATCGTATGCCTTCCTCATCACGGGCCTATCCGAAACCATTAGAGGAAAAGGCGGCGGTTTACAGAGGGATGTTTGAAGAACTGGAGATACTATAAATAACAAAGACTGTTTAGTTTTATAAGCAGTATCGTTAATTTAGAAATATTGGGATCAAAAGAATGGAACTATAGATAATACGTATTACAATAAATATATGTAACTCTGTTTTCATTATGATGATATTTATACTTTTGCGTCGAGTTTCGCGCAGATTGGAGAAAAAATTTAACTCAGAGTTTATCTGGTCATTATAATATTTTATGAAACTAGTATTTCTATTCTTATCAATCTTCTCATTATTCTCATGCAAAGATGAGTGTACTCAAAAGGACATTCTCAACAAATCGGAAACTTTATTGAGAACAGATCCAGATAGTGCTTATGCACTGTTAAACAGCATTCCTAACCCTGCACAAATGAGCGACAAGCAACTGGCCAGATGGTGTATGCTTGTAGGTGAAAGTGCAGATAAAATATACGAAGATATGCCCTCTTCGAATCTGGTAGTCGAGGCACAAACTTGGTACAAAAAACATGGTACAGCAGAAGAGCAGGCACGCATCAGTCTGTTTTTGGGCCGTTCGTATGTAGAAAATAAGGAATTTGAAAAAGCCATGACGATTTATATGGAAGCTCTTGAAGCGGCGAGTACAAACCGGGTATACAATCAAGCAGGATACCTCTCTTCCTACATCGCCGATTTATATCTTTTTAAAGATATGCCGGGTGAAGCACGAAAGAAGAATATAGAAGGAGCCGATTATTTTCTGAAAGCCGGCAATAAACGTAGCTATGCATTGGCATTAAGGGATATTGCTTATACATGGTCAAGAGTAGATTCCGTAAACAAAGCGTTATGGTATATGACAAAAGCTGATACTATTGTGTCTGAATTAAATGATCGTAAAGCTATGGCCTCTATTGCGAACGGACTTGGTAATTTATATGAAATGAAAGGAGATTATCAGAAAGCTGAAGAGAATTATCTGCAGTCTTTAGATGTTAATAAGAAGAACAACAAATCTACCTATCTGGCTTTAAGCAGTATGTATACCCAAAGTGGTAATCTGGAAAAAGCTGGCTTTTATTTAGAAAAAGCCAAAATTCATATGAAAGAGGCAAATGTCTCGGCCGGTATTATTTATCAGCAGTATTTGTTAGCAAAAGCCAGTAATCATATTGAAGATGCACTGAATTATCTTGAACAATACGATGCTGCATGCGATTCTGTTACAAGCATGCAAAATGAATCAGATATCCTTAAGATAGAAAAAAAGTATCAGCAAGAAAAAATTCTAAAAGAAAATAGTCAACTACATATAGCCAAACAAAGGAATTTTATCCTGGTTATCCTCCTTATTATCATCTGCTTGGTCATTTTATATATTTTTCAAATTAAGTTAAGAAAACAACGAAAAAAAATATATGAACAACAAATAACATTAGATAATAATAAATTGGCAATGAACAAATTGAACAACAAAATAAATTAGAAGAACAACAAAAATTGTATGAACAACAAAAAACAGAATTAGAACAGATAAATAATGAGATAATGCAGGTGCGCAAAGAAAAATTATTCGCATCATCTATAGCTAAAAAGATAATCAAATTATCTAAATCAGTAAAAGCAGGAACGAATACATCACCGCTCACAGCGAAAGACTGGGGTATTATACAAGCACAAATAGATGAAATATACATTTCCTTGCCTCAACTTTTAAAAAATGAAATCTTATCATTCACTCCAGCTGATATAGAATGTTGTTATCTTAGCTTTTTTGATTTAGATCCGCAAGCCGAAGCCATTCTCTTGAACATAAATCCGGACTCTGCAAGCCGACGTCGTTCACGATTACGTAAAAAATTAGATATAATAGGTGAAGACAAGTCCCTTCATGAATTTTTGACTAAACTTTGAGCTATAAAAACATGCTTTCAGAGCCATAGTACTCTCTTTGTCTATAAATCTAACCATCCAAAGGACACCACCATACACACCTGTAATTCAATTATTTACTAAACACCTTGTACAATTACTAATTTGTAAACAGCTGATAATCAGCACCCGTTTGTACATATGTATTTAGCCTTTTGTCTTTGCTCTTCTCTTCGGTCCAACTACCTTTGCCTCAGAAAATCAAAAATAAAACAAGTATGAAGATTTTTAGATTATTATTAATTGTGGTTTGTCTAATACCCCCTTTCTCTGGATTTGCAAAAAGGAACATAAAAGTACAAGAGAAAGAGAATAAAAATGAAAGATCAATTGAAGCAATCACTCCCATTGAAGCCTGGCTCGAAGATAGCAGCAAAGAGATAGTATTCCAATTCTATTGCAATCTCGGCCCTGTGATAATTACGGTTACCAATCATTCGGGTAAAACTATTTATGAAGAAATAGCTGATACCGATACTATGTCTTCCCTACATATTTATCTGGATAATTTATCCAAAGGAGAATATATGTTATCTATAACAACTAGTAATAATATATTATATGGAGATTTTTCTATTTATTAATATTTAAACAACAAAATGTATGAAAAACTTATTTTTATTCTTTGCTTGTAGTGTAATTATTTTTACATCTTGCTCTGAAGATTCGGAAAATTTACCAAAAAACACCAATGAAAAGGTTATTACCAAATCTTCGAATATTGAAGATAATCAAATGCTACAATTTGAAAACATGGATTCATTTAAGGCAACTTTGAACAAACTAAAAAGTATGTCAAAAGAAGAAGTTCTTTCGTGGAGTAAAGCCAATGAATTTGTATCAATGTACAAATTATTCACAGAGGTGGACAGTCGTATTGATAATGTAAAAGATGCTGAAGAGTACAAAAACTTAAGAAAAGAGTATTCCTCTACTTTTATTTTCAACGATGAAGATTATTACGATTTGACAATGTATTTACCTACAAAGGACTGGGAATACTCAAAAATCATTAATACACAAGGAGAAGTGATAATTGGAGGTGAAATACATTCTTTTAAAGATTTGCAAGATTATAATGATTACAAAACAGCGAATGGAAACACTATGTCTAGATCTTTTGAAGATCAGGAAATAACGGTATTTGCAGATGAAATTGTTATAAATCAGTGTGGATTAACCAGTAATCACAAAAAAAGAAAATTTCATGTTAAATCAAACTGGGATAGTCTCCGAGGCTGCGTAGCATTCAGCTTAAATGCTTCTTCAAAGTTCTTATGGGGATGGAAAGCTTTATCCACAAAATACTATTGTACAGGTTTGGGGCCACAATATAAACCTCTTTGGGAAACTAATGAGATACCAAGTGGTTCAACCTATTGGGTTCCTAACTTTCCTAGAAGTGGAGATTTCTATATTTATACCAGAAGCTTTGGTCCAGAGGGACGTCAGCTTCTAAGAGTAAGAGTTTGACATTACTTTGTTGGAGTGGATTCAAAAAATCCACTCCAATTTCAAAACAAGAACTCAGTTCAATAGGGTTTTTTCTAATTTTCACGTCATATAAATATATCAATTAAAAAAAGAAGATGAAAACAGTAAGTTTATTTAGTTTCGTTATGATGATTTTCGTAATGATGAGTTGTGAGAAAGAAGCATTTGATTCTATGAGTTTAGGTATTAGTTCAAATATACCAAAAGAGTATCAGGTCCGAAGAGCAGATAAGGACACATTGGATATAGAATTTATATCAATGCTAGTCCCAGATTTTGAACGTACAGTTGATTTTTCGGTAGAACTGCCAGACAAAGACTCAGAAAATATATGTAATTTTATACATAAAAATCTGGTAATCCCTGCGAATACAGAGAAATTCAATAATAAATTAATTATTGACAATAAAATGTTGTCCGAGAAAAAGAAGGTGCTACTCCATATAGGGATGAAAGGAAAAGGAGCTTTCGTGCTCAACACAATCGAACTGACTATCATTCCTTTACAAACAGAAGAATAAAAAAATGAAATGGACAGATTTTATATTTTATTCCTATTGATCTGCTTTTCAGCTTGTACAGTCGATTATATTCCCGGAAAATCCGAAATAACGGAATCGGATCGATTAGTGGTGAACTGTTTGCTTAATCCGAAAAAAAAGATACAGGTCTACTTATATTCCACCTACCGTATGAATACCGGTTATGCTTTCCGGGGAATTCAACATGCACAGGTAAAATTATTTGAAAACGACCGGGTCCTGTATGAAGATATCTGTCCGGATAGTGTACTGACTTTGGACCAGTATCCTTTGTCGCAGGCAACATATAAAATAGAAGTATCCTTGTCTCCTTATGAAACCATATATGCGGAAACGACTGTTCCAGATAGTATAACTTCACATTTCGAACGTTTTGTTTCTTCAAATGGACAGATGATCTATAGACTATCGGATTTCGAAGGAGATTTAGGATTATCCTCACTCTATATTACGGCTTATACCATTCATGATAATGATACTATCGATCAGTTTGATGAATATTTTGCCAACAATATTTTAATAGACAGAATAAACCGTCTGAACGATTCCGATATTATAGACGAAGAGATCGGTGCGGCTTATTATGAGGGATTTATGAGGATAAAAAATAAAAACATTACACAGGTGGATATGTTGAATTTTATTCCCAGAAAAGTGAATTATGCAGAGGATACAACTCCTCCTATTTATTCCGAGCCTCACAAAATCGAAGTAAAAGTCATTTCTGCAGCTCCCGAATACGATCAGTATTGCAAGACTTATTATCAGCAGTTATCAAAAATAATATATAGTAATGATATTTCTGCTATAACATATCAGCCTATACAAGTGTATTCTAACATCGAGAATGGTCTGGGTATTTTTGCAGGAATGAATGAGACAAGTCATTACATTCAGTTATTAAAGGAAAATGTAAATGAATAAAATATTACTGATATTTTTACTTTTGGGTTTAACAGGGAGGATATTTGCACAATATTCCGATAAAGAAATAATTATTCAAGGATATGTGTCGGATGCCTATTCGGGAGAAATATTATCCAACGCTCATATACAAATCGGAGAACAATCTTCCATAAGTAATAATTATGGATTTTACAGCATGAGAATAAAAGCCGGAACACTGAAACTACATGCTTCTTACATGGGATTTTCTTCTGTAATCAAGGATATTATAGTCGAAAGAGATACAACAATATCTGTTGCTCTGTATCCCGGACTCGAATTGCCCGAAGTTGTATTCCAGGTCAATAATAATAAAAAGGTTGAAAACAAAGGATTAGGAAACTTACGAATAAACTTATCTCAACTATCTGTTTCCCCTCTTTTTCTGGGAGAAAGGGATATAATAAAGACAATGCAGTTCATGCCGGGTGTTTCATCCGGTATGGAAGGTTCTTCCGGCCTGAATATAAGAGGCGGGACGAATGATCAGACACTCTATTTGATAGATGATGTACCTGTGTATAACCAGAATCATACATTTGGACTGATATCTATTTTTAATCCTGATATTTTACTAAGTGCAGATATGTATAAAGGTGGCATACCAGCTATTTATGGTAACCGGCTTTCGGGAGTCGCTTCTATTGAATTGAAAGAGGGGAATTACCAGACGTATCATCACTCAATAAATATCGGTACTCTGGCCGGAATCATTTCAACAGAAGGTCCTATTGTAAAAAATAAAATCTGTTACCTATTTTCTGCTCGCCGGTCATTCCTCGACTTATTAACGAACGCCTTTTTATCCATTCCGTCAAATGGGAACTGGAGTTCTTCTATGTTTGCTTTTTGGGATATAAACGGAAAAATATCATGGAAACTGACAGATAAAACCAAATTGTCGCTTGGTGTATTCAATAGCTACGATGATTTATACGGTCTGAATAAAAAGAAAGATATGCAGACCAGAGAGAAATCTAAAAATAAATTCGGAATGGGATGGAAAACACTTACTGCGTATGGTCGGTTGACATCCAATATCCGGCAGAACTGTTTTCTTTCATCCAGTGTTTATTATTCCCATTTGGGTAATTTTGATTATATGAATTTGCATACTCCAGCTATGCAAATCAAACAACAGGTCTCTTCCGAATTACAAGAGTTTGGCTGGAGGAATTCGTTGGAAAATAAGCTTTCAAATAACTTGAGCCTCTTTGGAGGCTTTGACTTTTCAGCTCAATTTTACTATCCGGAATATATGTTCAAGAATCAGAACGGTTTTCAGAATAACATGGAAAGCGGACAGAAAAATTTGTTTACCACTTCATTTTTTGTTTATTCTGAGATAAAAAATAAAAAAAGCATGTTGGTACCAGGTATACGGATGTCTGTTTTTCATAATGGAACGAGAACAAAACTGGTCATCGAACCTAGAATCAAATTATCTACTTTCATAAACGATAATAATAAAATTATGCTTGCTTATGACAGGATGTATCAGCCGATCCATTCTGTTAATGAGATGAATTATTCGATTAATACGGACTTCTGGATGCCATTCAGTGAGAATGTATTACCTAATTCAAACCAGATTTCAATCGGATGGAAGAATTATGCTATTCCTGATTTACTCTTTTCTATTGAAGGGTATTACAAAAAAATGAATAACCTTGTATTAATATCAAATCTTGAGCATTATCTCGATTTTCATACAGGTTATCAAACAGGCAAAGGGCAATCTACCGGTATCGAATTTCTGGGACAGTATAATAAAAATAAATTAACCACCTGGCTTTCTTATACTCTCTCTCATTCCAACAGACAGTTCAAAGGCAAAAAATATCCATTCAAATATGATGCACCTCATGATATTTCATTATTTGTCAGCTATGACATCTATGCAAAAGGGAAGATAAGAAATACATTGTCTGCCAATACGCAATATCGTTCAGGGATTCCTTATTACATCCCTGAAGTGTCTTATCCTAGTATGGGATTACCGACAACCAACGGTCCGTATAGCGGGTACCTTGAAAAGAGTATAAATTATATTCCGGATTATCCCAATATTCGCTTGAAAGATTATTTCCGCATGGATATTAATTTTACTATGGAACGACAACTGAAACATGGAACAAGTTGTTGGCAGTTTTCTTTATTGAATGCTACTGCCCGGAATAATCCTTATGCAGTATACAGAAAAGAAGGTAATTATAAAGCATTTGTCCTCATCCCTTTTCTGCCATCCATATCTTTTAAACGAAGTTTTTAATAATTACTATAAAAATAAAAGAGATAAAGATCGAATAAGTTTTATGATGTCAGATAACTGTCCTCAAAAAACTTATTCGATAAACTTTTATCCTTTTTCCAGCCTTTACCCGCAATGGAAATAAGTATTTACCAATCGAAGCATTCCTTCGGGGTCATTTTTCAAATCATCTCTCAGGGTAAAGTCGTTATAAGACTTCAACTTTTTGATTATACCGTCTATCATGCTCGGGCTAAACACATTATATTTCTCAAAGACAGCCCGTTGTTTTTGCAGACGTTCGGCCGAAGCAGCACAACTGTCGGGTAACTGGTCTAGAGTTTCCAGACGGGCCTTGTTTTCTTCCTGGTGGATATTCACATTTACATAAGTCTTTTCGGCTATTTCCAACGCATTTTCTATCTCAAAACCATGACGACAAGCGACAGCCAATCCAGCCAACAACTGATACAAATCGGCAGAACCATCCGGCGAACGCATCTCAACCGTCTGTTTCTGTGTCGTATCATAATGGCTTTCCGATTCCAGAGGGTTAGCCAATACACACATGTCTTTTTTTGCAGCCCAGCCTAAGGGGACACGTACCAATACCGAACGGTTCCGGTCGCCCCAGCAAACGTTTGTCGGAGCTTCCTGATGAGGAACCAAACGGAAGTAAGAGGTTGGATTCGTATTTCCGAACGCAGTAATCGAAGGAGCCAGTTGCATCATTCCGGCAATCGCTTTACGGGCTGTTTCAGACAAAGCACCGTCGGCCAACATCTGGTTTTTACCGTCTTTCATAATTCGCATATGAACATGCAAACCCGAACCGGCTTTTCCGACTGTAATCTTAGGAGCGAATGTGATATCCAGACCATAGCTATAAGCCAGATTACGAATTACCCATTTGGCAATCATCAACTGGTCGGCAGCTTCTTCCACTTTGGTTGGTAGAAACTCGATTTCGTTTTGCTCATATATCTTTCCGTTCAATGTAAAGTTACCGACTTCGGAATGACCATATTTAATCTGTCCGCCGGCCTGGGCAATATATTGCATGCACTGGGTACGGAATTCATTGAATTTGGCGAACGGGCCGGATTCATGATATCCGCGCTGGTCGGTTGCCGGGAATAATTCTTCCTCTTCCGCTATCACATAATACTCCAATTCGCCCATTGCCTGAAACTCCATGCCTGTTACTTCCGTAAAGGCTTTACTTGCCTTATGCAAGGTATATTCGGGAGAACTTTCCAACGGTTCGCCATCTTTATTAAAGAAGGAACAAAGCATAGTGATTGTCGGCAACTCGGCAAAAGGGTCGACGAAAGCTGTCCGGAAGCGGGGAATTACATACAGATCGCTACTGCCGGCTTCAATAAAAGAGAACAGGCTGGAACCGTCCACACGCTCACCACAGGTAAGGATTGCATTCAGATAGGCTGCATTATTAATAACAAAATTCAATGTTTTCAGACGGCCGTCTCCTGCCGGATACATAAAATTGACCATCTTGATTCCTTTTTCGCGGATAAAAGAAATAATATCCGCCTTTGTAAACTCAGATGAAGGTTTCTGCAAGAATTCGACTAAAAGATTCGAATTCATTTCTAATTCGTTTTCCATGTTTTGTTGATTGTATTTATACAATATAGATTTAATTATATTTTCTATAAGGTTTCAAAGATAAAAAAAGATATGACGATTGTTTCGCTTTTCGTTGGATTTTATCAGGTAAGTAAAAATAGAATTGCACTTTTTCTGAAAAAGCCTTGCATATTAAAAATAAAAACCTACCTTTGCACCCGCAATACGGAAGTAGCTCAGTTGGTAGAGCACTGGTCTCCAAAACCAGGTGTCGGGAGTTCGAGCCTCTCCTTCCGTGCAGAAGCGATACAACTTGTATCGCTTTTTTTATTTCCTTCCCTTATTTATTATGTAATTATCGTATATTGCACCCGATTTATCACCATCTAAAACAAAAGCGTTATGAATCTAATTAAATACATATTATTCTCCTGTTTTTCAATATGCTTGTTTACTTCTTGCGGAACAACCTTTAATAATGCCAAGAACGCAGATAACAATATACAAAAATTAGAATTGGGAATGACTAAAATAGAAGTTATTGCCATTATGGGGAAGACTTATAAAAGGCTCGAAGTCAAACAAACAGCAAAAGGCTATCAGGAAACGCTCGGATATGAGGACCTTCAGGATGGGCTATACCGTTTCAAATTACTGGATGGAAAACTTCAGGAATGGGATTATTTGCAACCCGACAGATGCAAGGAAAAACATTCGGATAAATAGTACTTACAAAACATATATGCTTTGATTACGAAACATATATGCTTTGCAAACAAAAGTCCCTTATTTTGATTTCAAAGGTCCCTTATCTTTGAATCGGTGTTTAGTCCGATAATATTTCCAGTCCGTTTTCACGCATCACGAATGTGTGTTCCCATTGGGCGGAAGGAAGTTCGTCGTCGGTTATTACCGTCCAGCCATCTTCTTCGGCAATATAAACACGATATGTACCCATATTAATCATCGGTTCAATCGTAAAGACCATTCCCGGGACCAGTAACATGCCGGTACCCTTACGTCCGAAATGAGTTACTTCGGGTTCTTCATGAAATTCCAGTCCTACCCCATGCCCGCACAAATCACGGACAACGGAAAAACCGTTCTTTTCCGCATGTTTCTGGATGGCATGACCTATATCACCTACAAAACCGAATGGCTTAGCTGCCTTCATTCCTATTTCCAGACACTCTTTTGCCACACGCACCAGTTTCTCTTCTTTAGGAGAAACCTTGCCAATCATAAACATTCGCGAAGCATCCGAATAATAACCGTCCAGGATTGTCGAAACATCCACATTGATAATATCTCCCTCCTTTAATATCTCTTTTTCGCTGGGGATACCGTGGCAGACCACTTCATTGATGGAAGTGCACACGCTCTTCGGGAATCCTTCAAAATTCAGCGGGGCCGGGATAGCACCGTGGTCAACCGTATAGTCATAGACCAGTTTATCTATTGCGGCTGTCGACATTCCGGCTTTTATTTCTTTTCCCACCAAATCGAGAATACCTGAATTTACAACCCCGCTTCTGCGGATACCTTCAATCTGTTCTTCTGTTTTAATCAATTTCCGGGAAGGTACCAAATGACCTTTATTCTGGAGGTAGAGAATCTTTTTATCCAATTCGGTAAGTGGCTGACCTTTGATAAGTTGCCAATTGTTTCTTTTTCTCATAAATCTTTGCTGTTATCGTTAGTAATAACACAACAAAGGTACGTTTGTTTTTCTTCTTTTCGGAAAAAACGAGTTTAATAAAGTTCAAAAAACAATCCCCAGCTTAAAGGAGAGGCTATGAAAACTCAACGATTCTTCATAGGAAGAATCAAGATAAGGGGTTGAATATTCTTGTAAGCGCTTTAAATCCTGCAATCCGTATCCCAGGGAAAACAACATCTCCTTATCAGACAATAAGTTCATCCGGATACCCACAGACGGGAACAAATAAAATCCTCCGTCCACTTTACTTGCCGGTGCAAAAGAATAGCCGGCCGCGCAATCCAGATACGGAGTGAACCTACCCGGTTTCAACAGGTTGAATTGTAGGTTTCCCGCCAAAGGAATCAGTGCTTCCTTATCATAAAGGGAAAATCCGGTTCCCACCCCGGCAGCAAAGCGGCTACTGAGAGAATACAACGCCCTGCCTTCCAATGCGAAAGGGACTGTCGAAGGAGTACTCATCGGAATACCCGTACTGACGGTTACCTGATACCGGACAGGGTTACATTCCCTCTGTCCTTTCGAAAAAAACGGTATCAGAAAGAAAAGCATGACAAATAGATATTGTTTCATGGCTGAATCGTTATGGTTATTTGTTCGACAATCTTCAAAGCGGAAGTCAGGGTGGAAGTATCCGTATATAGTTGCCCATTGCTTCCGTCAGGCGAACTATGGCCGATAAGGCTGGCGACATACGATGTAACGCCGGATGTCAGGTCGATATCTGCGGCATAAACAACAGCCGGTTGTCCGCTCCCTTCTTTTCCTCCCGAATAATTATCATCTCCCTCCTGAGCCGATTTGGGATAACTCTCATTAAAATCAGTCGAATGTTGATTTCTATTTTTATACGGAACTGCTTCAGACCGCCTGCCGGTTGCATCTTCACATCGAATCCGGAATGCGGCGTAGCGCCGGTCAGACCGTCGGTGAAAGGTTCCTTTTTAGTCGGCAAATAAAGACCGTCGCCATATTTCACCCCACGGGAATAACACCAATGCGGCAATGCTTCTTTCCTTCTGTTCTTACCGGCCATCAGCCAGCTTTGAGTCGCAATCTTATGCGTCACATAGACAGTCGACAGATAATTTCCATCCTTATCTTCCAACCAGATTGCTATCTGGGGAGGATTCTTTCTACTGATTCCTAAAAACAAGGGAAAATCGTGCAACCATGATTCGCCTTTCTGCAAGGTAATCTTTAAGTCATTACTCTTATACTCAACCAAATCGTTGTTACAGGAGCAGCAGGCCAACAGTGCCATACAAGCTCCTAAAATAATTCCATACTTATGCATTTCTATAATTTTTAATCCAATTATCAATCAACAGGTCTATTCCTTTTTCCAATTCTTCCCAGCCGGTCTCACTCTGCAATTTGAAGCCGTTGTAGACCGGACAATTCTCTTCCAACATAACCAGATAAGTGATAGAAGATGTGAGAACCGTCGCTATAACGGCAATATCCGCTTTCGGCCAGTCCGTCAACCGGCTGACAGCATCGATCAGCCAGATACCCTTCGCCTCCCTCCTCTCACGCAATTCTTTGATTACTTTATTTTTGGCCGAAAGTTCCCAGCGATACAACCGCCTCAACGTATAACTGTTACGCAACATCGTGATTTGGTCACGAAACAGTTTCTTGACAAACTCCCCCAAGTTCGCCACTTCCGGCAGTTCCGGTTCCAAATTAATCCAGTAATCATTCCGTTCGATATAAGCAACAATCAATCCGTCCAGCGATTCAAAATAACGATAAATCAGCATTTTGGATAATCCGGCTTTGGCCGCAACCGCATTAATTCCCAGATTTTCGAAACCATCTTCTTCTATCAGGTCATCCACAGCCTTCAACAAAGCCAGCTCTGTCAACTCTCTGTTTTTATTCGTTCTTACTACTTCTTTTTCCATACTTTATATCTTTGTTACCACTCGGCAACAAAACTAAGTTACCAAACGGTAACATCAAAAGGAAAAGTAATTTATTTTAAATTCACCGGCAACTTTCTCCTCTGGTGGAGAAAACTGTTCCGCAACAACACCTCATCACAAAACACACAAATATCAATAGTAGGAATAAGAAACGGAAAAATCATGTATCTTTACCGATGTATAACATAAAAATTGGAATGCTAAATGAAAACGTCTTATTCCCACTTACCTGATTATGCAAAAAACGATTTGCAACAGATCGTCACTCTGATACTGGAAAGAGTGCCCCATTGCGAAATGATTATCCTGTACGGAAGTTACGCCAGGGGAACATTTGTGGAATATGACGAACGGGATGAATTCGGCATCCTCACTTCTTTTATGAGCGACTACGATCTATTGGTAGTTACCAGCAATGAAGACGTTCGTGAGGTAGGACATCTACTGGATACTGTGGATGACAAATATTATAAACGTCCCGACAACCAGGTTCCTATTCAATTTATCAACGACGATATAGAGAAATTGAACTCCGACCTGTCGGAAGGAAGATATTTCTATACCAGCATCCAAAAACAAGGGATTATGTTATACGACAGTGGAAATTACAAACTGGAACGTCCCCGAAAGCTGAACTTTCAGGAGATCACGCAACAGTCCCAAGAGTATTTTAACGAGAAGTTTGAAAAGGCTGGTTATTTCATAGATCACGCTTCTTTTGATTATGAAAAAGGAAGATATAATTTAGCTTCTTTCGATTTGCATCAAGCCTGTGAGAATTATTTCTATGCACTGCGTTTAGTCCATACCCTGAAAAACAGCAAGCAACATAACCTGTCAAAACTGTTAGGTGCAACCCATAAATATTCGCCCGAATTACAGAAAATCTTTCCCCGAAAGCCAAAGGAAGAAAAGCGATTATTTGAACTGCTCCGCCTGGCCTATGTAGAAGCAAGATATAATTCTAAATTCGTTGTCACCAAGGAGGAGATAGAAGCACTATTTCCTAAAGTAGAAAGGTTGCGCGATATAACCGAACAAATCTGTAAATCCCAAATCGAAACGTACAGGCAGATGGGGCAATAGTTATAGATATATTCGTATATTTACACTATAAAAATCATATATAACAAATTAACCTATTAAAAATGATAGAAGCACCGGAAGCCTGATCCTGTCGGAACAATTAAATCAAACGATTAAAGGAAAGAGAATCTCTTTTGTCAGTGCCGGATATACCCCGCATAAATTTGTCTGGTATTATGGAGACCCTGCCGGTTACAGTGATAAGTTACTCCATAAAACTGTCGGAGAAGCACATGCTTACGGAGGGTTGGTTGAAGTGGAAATCGAGGATGTACGGTTACTTTTCGGAGACGGGATGAATATTTGTTATTATGCTCCCGGAAAAAAGCTGCCGGAAAAACATCAGTTACTGATTGCCTTCGAGGATGAAAGTTGTATCATGGGTTCTGCCCGAATGTACGGCGGAATCTGGTGTTTCCCGGCTGATTCTTTTGAATGTAATTTCTCCCCCTATCGTGATGGGGCACGAAGCAAACCGCAGGTTCTTTCCGATGCTTTCAACAAAACCTATTTCCTGAGCCTGATAAACAGCGAAGAAAAACAAAAGAAAACAGCCAAAGCATTCCTGGCCACCGAACAAACAATCCCAGGTCTGGGAAACGGTGTTTTACAGGATATTCTCTTCAAGGCTCGTATCCATCCTAAAACACGCATCAGCACATTATCGGATAAACAGAAAGACACTTTGTTTCATTGCGTTAAAGATACGCTTCAGGATATTTATCTAGCCGGCGGCCGCAATTCTGAAACCGACCTGTTCGGTAAGAAAGGAGGTATATTCCCATTTTATCTAAAAATACCGTCGGAAAACCATGTCCGGTCTGCGGAGAAAATATACGGAAGGAAAATTATTTAGGAGGAAGTATTTATTATTGCTTCGAATGTCAGAAATAAGGTTAGCCGTAAGGTTCCATATCTTCACACACCCAATCGGAAGTATATTCTATTGTATAACGCAACTTTTCCGGTTTCTGGTGAGTTCCAAAAAACATGGCTATTTTTATAGCACCATCTTCTATCCAGTAAATGATTTTCAAATTCGAATGCTGAACAAAAGTACGGAAACATTGAGGATAATCCTGCAATGTTGGTTCTATATATCCTAAACCCGGAAAATCAGTTAAAACTTGAAGACAATCTTTTATTGAAAAGTAAATTTGATTGGCTCTTGATGTTCCATACAAAATCTGATTAAAATCTTTCAGTTCCTTTAATTGCTTTTTAGCCAACGGAGAGATAATACGTTTCAACTTTTTCATCTATTTCTAGCCTCCTCTTCAATGCCCCATTCTTTTTCCAACTCAGCAAAAACCTCATCGGCATCCAGCATCTTTCCGTTCCGGTCATCTTCCAACACCTGATCTATCAAACTACGAAAATGGGCTACCGAACGAATTTGCATACTTTCAGGACAGGATAATGGCTCACGCGCTCCTTGCTGATAAGTAAAAATCTGATCTTCCAAAGAAATCAGCAACTCCTCATCTTCTATCTGGCTGATCTGTTTTATCAGATCTTCCCGACGTCTGTTTATTGAATTGGTTGACATAATATGAACTATTAACGTGATTTACAAAGGTAGTAATAATATGATTCGATTCCGGATTTTTTTCCAAATCAATTCGTATGTTTGCAATATGAAATGGAAATATTCTTTTATCGTATTATTATCTGCTTTGATTGCCTGTAATAACAATACGGAATCTAAAGACAATAAAGAGGTTAATGAAACATTGGAGACAATCTTCAACCGCAAAAGCGTACGCAAATACACTGAACGTCCGGTTGAAAAAGAGAAACTGGAGACACTGGTACGTGCAGGAATGGCCGCCCCTTCTTCCAGAGACCGCCGTCCATGGGAATTTATCATCGTAACAGACCGGGACATTCTGGATACAATGGGAGACGGACTCCCTCTGGCTCGTATGTTAAAAGAGACCAAGCAAGCTATTATCGTTTGCGGAGATACAGCGAAGTCCAATAACGCCTGGCAACTGGACTGTTCCGCTGCCGCACAAAACGTATTACTGGCAGCCGAATCTTTGGGACTGGGAGCCGTCTGGACAGCAGCTTATCCGTATCCTGAACGGATGAAAGTAGTTCGGGAGGCTTTACACTTACCGGAACACATCGTTCCGCTGACTGTCATTCCGGTAGGCTATCCGACAGGCATTGAAAAGCCCAAAGACAAATTCAATAAGAAACAAATGCACTATAACGGATGGTAAAAAAGACTCCCGGTGCTATCCTGCCGTCTGACAGGAAACACCGGGAGTTTCATTTATCGTTTAGTTCAGAGAGAGATCAGAATCCGGCATGTTCTTCCTTGTTCACCGACTGGTCCGAATCACGTTTCTTCTCGCCATTATATACCCACTCGATTTCATCTTCGTACGTCTTGCCGTTTTTCACAACAACCGTCTTTACGATATTTTTGCCCATATCGAGCGTAATGTTATCTATAATATAATGTACGGGCGTATAACCTTCACGGATACCGGTCAGTTCCTTTCCGTTCAGATACACTTTCGGCGTACCGATATTTGAATAAACAGTCACAGACGTTTCCTTTTTCTCACGGTCCCAGTTACGACGTTGAGTCAGATACAGTACAGGTTCTTTGCTCCAGTTTGCCTTGTACCAGAAATAAGAATCTTTCTTTATTTTACGGTCGAATGTTACCAGACCTTTCATATTACGTGCCGGAACACCGCCACGCACCCACATCGGAGCACAGAAATCAAACGTATTCCAAAGATAAGAAGCAATGATATACGGATGGGCAGCGATCACACTCCACTGATATTCGTGCGTTTTGGTAGCGAATGTTTCGGGATAGAACTCTTTCGTCCAGTTCAGCGCATCTCCCAGATACTCCGTCTGATGATTCAGGTTGGCATCTGCACCATATTCGGTCAGCATCAGTTTCTGATGCGGATATTCTTTCTCCAGATTCTCCACCCAGGGTTTGATATCCTGTATTTTCTTTTCATACCAACCGAAATAGCGGTTCATACCCTGAATATCGGCAACCAGGTTAACCGGATGCTCCATATGTCCGTATCCGTTCACCGAAACCGTATAACGGTCCGGGTCTTCCGTTTTAGCCAGGTCATGCAAAGACTGGGTCAGTTCTTTTGTATATTGGTGCGGCTGATATACCTCATTATGCAATCCCCACACATAGATAGAAGGATGATTGAAGCTCTGGCGGATCATTTCACGCAACTGGTTACGGCAATTCTCCGCTTCCTGCCCGGTCACACGGTTTACAAACGGTATCTCCGCCCAAATAATCAACCCCAGACTGTCACAACGAGAATACAGATAATCGGATTGCTGATAGTGGGCAAAACGAACGGTTGTCGCACCGACATCCATAATCGTAGCCAGGTCGAAATCATGGTTTTCGTTCTTCAAGGCACTTCCCAGCCCCCACCAGTCCTGATGACGGGTAACACCATACATCGGATATTTCTCACCATTCAGATAGAAACCTTTGCCGGCAACAATTTCATATTTACGCAACCCCAACGGCTGTACCATTTCATCAATCACCTGTCCGTCTTTAATCAAACGGCTGACAACCTTATACAGATAAGGATTTTCACGCCCCTGCCACAAAGTCGGTTTCTTTATCGTAAAAGAAGATTCATAGGCCTGCTCACCCTGTGCCGACAGTTCGAAAGACTGGCTATGGGTAGCCACCTGCTTTCCTTCCTGATCGTAAATCGTATTCTGCAAAGTAACAGGAGCGGGTTGCAGAGTTCCGTTGTCGAGCTTTACCTTCACTTTTACATCTGCCTGTTTCTTCGATACATTCTTCTGGGTGATATAAACACCGGGAGATGCACAATCGGTCACACTTATATTATACGGTTCAGTGACAACCAGCCACACCGGACGATAGATACCGCCATATACGCCAAACAAATTATGATTAACAGGGATCACATCGGGACGTGATTTATTATCCGCTTTCACGATAATCTCATTCTCCTCTCCAGCCTTCAATAGCGGACTGATCTCACAGGCAAAAGCAGAATATCCGCCTTTATGGGAAGTAGCCAGCATGCCGTTCACAAAAACTTCTGCACAGGAGCCGACTCCCTCAAACCGTAAAAAGACACGTTTATCTTTCAGTTCAGCCGGGAAGAAATATTGTTTTTTATAATAAGCCGCCCCTTCATAAAAACTATTGGCCTGTACCTGCATATCTTTTGCATTCCAGGTATGAGGGATTTCAACTTCCGACCATCCCTTATCCCATTTCGGGGCATTGATAGCCAGTTCCTTTTCCGCCGGAGCTTTTTTAAATGACCAGCCGGAATTAAATGATTCGACTTTCCGGCCTTCCGCCTGCATGGTCATTAATCCCAGACAGGCTAATAATAAGGTTAAACTTAATACTCGTTTATTCATGATTTGTTAATTGAATGAATTGCAAATATACCCCGGCATTCTTTTTTTCAGTAATAAAATCATCTCATTACCGATTAAGATTGTCTCTATTTACCTATAAAATCACTCAAAACGGATAAAAACCTCCTGGTCGAGTCCTCTTTTATGTTTACGGATCAGTCCTACCAACTTTTGAACTTCCGGCAACTCCAGACATTCGGGTGATAAGTTAAACGACTGCTTATCATATCTCTCCCGGCTTCCTCTATTCAACCACTCTTCTATATCATCCGGTACAAAATAATGAGCCTTCCCCGCCAGATAAGGAAAATATTCATTACTGAACACATTCAAACCTGCCGGATCGAAATCACCGAAATGAAGATACGGATTCGGTATAGCTGCCAACCAACGGACCAGATCTTTACTCTGTGTCTGAGGATAGCGGCAAACAAACAGAGGCGTTATGTTATTGAACAGATAGGCTTGCTGACGGATATAACGAAAGTTCTCCGGATTCTCCATACCGACAATCGTAATTTCCTGATCCGGAACAAACGATTCAAAATCGGAAATAAACAAATAACTTCCCTCAACAGGTGAGACAACAAACGGTTTCCCGTTAAACATAGATTCCAAAGGCTGGTAACTGTTCACACAGAAACCCTTAAAACTTCTCACCGAACGAATTTTTGTATCACCTACCTGACGTGCTAAATCAGCACGGAGCAAGTCTTCCTTTTCCAGTGTTTCGACATAGAGCGATAGGTTACTTACATTGAAACGGTTGTAAAGAAAGTCATCGAGCGTAGCTTGATTCCGGACATAATAAGTTTTCCGACTCCCTTTCGGAAGGATTTGCAACACCTCTTCTTCCAGCAACAAAGCAGACAATGCATTATTAAACTGGCTGGAAGGAAGCTTTTCTCCCCTCCCTAGCCGCAACAATTTACGGGCATCCGCCAACGAAAGCTTCATGATTCGGCCTCCTTCCGGATCAAACGTTTAACGACTGTGATATTCTGGCTGTCCTTATTTAATATATAGGTATAGCGATAATCCGTCGCCCGGTAGGAAGTAGGCGAACAATTCACCAGCAGGATATTGCGGCTGTTAGCAAAGTTAAGGATACCTTGTATGTTGTTCGGATGCAGTTTGCCGATCTCATCCATCATACAATGCAGCCGGAAATCACTGAAACGACGGGAAGCCTTTTCTTTGAACACATTGAGCAGCATGATATTAATCATGGCCTTTACTAACACGTCTGTCCCATCGGAACCCACATTGGCCAGTTTTTCCACCCATCCGCTGTCGTTATCGTTCTCCACGATGCGGAATTGCAGGTCGAGGTGTCGGACAGGGTTAGTTCCTTCTCGCTTGTTAGTGACAACTCTTTCACCAGCGATTGCAGATAACCGACTGCCTTCCGGTTGTTCTCCTCCTGTTTCTCAGCAGAGCCGGAGAAAAGGTCGAAACTTCCCAGGCTGAAAAGATGCTCCTCGTTGAAGTCGCGTATGGTCTGCATCAACTGCATGATCTTATTCTCGCTCGGCATGGCACGAAGGGCAATGCTTTTGATTACTCCGGCAAAGTTGCGTTCCACAAAATCGTCATTGATATCGTTGATCACCTTCTGTATAGCTCCTTCCCGCGACATCATATCCGAAACTTCCTTTCCGATCTGCCGAATAATATCGGTGTAAGCCTTATTGGAACGTTGTTCGAACTCGGCGATCTTGTCGTTGTCGATAAAGTCAGTCAGTTCGGAAGCGAAATCCATAAAATCATCCTGAGTCGTCAGGCGGGTACGGAAATGGAAGGTGTTCTGTTCGGAGAAATTGCCGGTGAAGCGGTTCACAGCCTCCCGCAAATCCTTCTCCCGCTCGATGATACGGAAATGGTTGCGGATCAACTCTTCCACCAGCGACTTACAACGTTTTCCGGTTTCCTTTTCAGCACCCGACAACAGTTCGGCCGGACAATCCTCCTGCCGGCAAAATTCTTTTGTCCGCCGGATATCCTCCCTCAGTTCCTCCAGCAAACGGTTCAGTTCCTCCAGCGCACCCCGTTGTTCTCCTGCTTCACGGAGCAGTGACAAACGTTTCTGTTCGTATTTCCCCTGCTCACCGGCCAGTTCCTTTTCTTTCAGTTGCTTGTCGTTACGAAACTCGTCCATCCGATCGATCAGTTCCCGCTTATCCTTGCGGTATTCGATCACCAACGTCCGGTTATCTTCGATGAAACGCAGTTCGTTTTCCAGTTTCCCGATCCGATCCGTCACCGCCGTTATCCGGGAAGTATCCGCGCCTTCACCAGCCAACTCTTTGGCATATTCTTGTTGCAGGACTACCAATGTTTCTTTCAACTTTGTCCCAGCAGCGGCAATTCCGGCGTGCAACAAAGCTGTAGCAGTTTCTACCTGTTCTGATTCTTCTTTGCCCCGTAGCCGGAACTCTTTTTCTTTGGCTTTGATCCGTTTATCCAGGACAGCAACCGATTTCTGCCATTCCTCTTCCGCCTCCATCCGTTGGGCGGTGACACGGCGCACCTGCTCTTCCACCTGTAGTAACCGGGCCGCCTTCTCGTCAGCCGCCTTTTGCTGCCAGGTGATCAGCGTTGCCGCCAGTTGCTGCAATTTCAACTGATGCTGTTCGTTGCGGTAATCCAGCCGGATCACCTCTTCCTTGTCAGCCTTTATCAAAGGCTGATATTTCTTTTTGAGACGGACAGCCTCTTCTTCCTTGCGGACAGACAGGTCGTTGAACTGCTTTTTCAGTTCCTGTAACTGTGTCCGTAACTCCTGCTGTTCCTCTTCATATTCGCCAATGGTCTTCACCACTTTGCCGATTCCCGACAAATCAAGTTTGACACCGTAGAGTGTAGCAGATAGCTTTTCCATCAACTGCGGACCGAGTCCGGTATGGAACAGGACTTGCTTCTCGTCGATCACCTTCCCGATCGTGTCTTCCCATCCGGGATATTCACGATTCAGCCACTCGTAGAGCGACCCCTGCCGGCTCTTCAGAAGAGTTGCAATCCCTGCGATATGGCGGTCAGCTCCTCTATCCGGCGTGACAGTTCTTTTTGCGCGGAAGTCGTTTCACGTTCCAAAGCCTGTCCCTCCAGTTCCCATTCGCGGGTATTGCTTTTTATACGGCGGTTGCAGGTTTCTTTCTTCAGCATATCTTCCTTGATCTCTCCTTGCAAAACCGCTTGTTCTTCTTTACAACTCCTGATTTCTTTTTCATAGAACACCTGGTGACCGATTTCCACCTTCCGGATGGCCAGACCTGAAAGTTCTTCCTTTTTCCGGTCGATCTTTCCGCGGGCGCTGTTCACCTTTTCTTCCTCCTGCTCCTTTATTTCGCGGATCAGTTGTTCCTGTTGTTTGCGAAGTTGCTCTTTCTTCTCAAAGAGCCGTTGTTGCAGACCGATCGCTTCTGTCTCTTTGGCATTTTTGAAAGTAGTGAATTGTGCCTTCTCCTGCTCTTCCAGCAAAGCGAACTTTTGGCGGATATGTGTAAAACGATCTGTTAGGATACGCAACTGTTCTTCCAGTCCCGCCTTTTCATTGGCTACACTTTCGCGAGCATTCACCCGCCGTTCGATCTCACCGATATTCAGTTGTTCGTATCGTTTCTTCTGTTCACGGGCCTGCTGCAACTTATCGTTCAACAGTTTGATATCGGATGTGATCTGTATTTTCTTCTCTTGGTATTTATTCGCCAGTTCGCTCAATTGCATTTCCGTCTTTCTCAACTTTTCCTGTTGCTCGGAAAGTTGCCGTTCACGAAGGGGAAGTTCTTCGCCGGCAAGGCGGTAGGCAAAGTTCAGTTCGTGCGACAATTCTTTCCGCTCCTGTTCATGATAAAGCAGCGTCCGGTGCACATCGATAGCTTTCTCCGCCTGTTTACGTACCAGTACATTTCCGTTCCTGTCCTTTGCATGCCACAGGCTGATATCCTTATACTCTTCCTCGAATCCTTTGAGATGATCAGCATATTGACTCAGGTCAATCGTCGCATTTTCTTCGCTCAGCGACATGATGATCGTATCTTTAATAAACGAGGCTTCCAGTTTTGAATTAAGGAAGACATTCTGTATCGTACGAGGAATATTCTGATACTGGCTGCTTTCGGTGATGGCAAACTTGCGAAACTCAGGCAGCAGTCCCTTGTTATTCCCAAAGATGATATTCCGGTATTCTTCGTATTTCTCGATCTTTCGGCTATAATACACCTTACGACCCAATGCTTCGCGTATCTGATCCCAACCGTCGAAGGCACGCCCCTCCGGGGAAATAAAGAAATCCTTGTCGTAGGCAATATCGAGAAAACGGAAACAGGCACGTCCCTGCGAACGGAACGCCATCACAAGATAACAACCCTCATCGCGCTTTACTTCGTAGATCACATATGAATTGGCATACGGGAAATAGTATTCGTCGAAACTTTTCTTCTCTTTCGAAATTCCCAGTTTCATCTTATCCGCATTATAGAAAAAGAGCAAGGCACGCAGCACGGTACTCTTCCCCACTCCCTGGGTTCCGATGAAATGCACATTGCCGTCGACCGGGATATCGGCATAATTCACCCGGGCGCTGTTGATAAAAACAATTCTATTCAGGTATCTCATTTTGCGTTTCTTCTGGTATATTGATACAGGTTACTAATTCTTCCAGATAATTAAAAGCAGCAACAACCTTATAGGTCGATGTGATCTCGTTCTCCAACTCGATGAACCCGTCACGTTTCAGATCGTTCAGTACCTTTTCGAGTATCTCGTCCTGCTTCTCCTTTCCCGTATATTTCTTTAGTCCGCCGAGTTTCTCCTTCAGTTCGGCATCCAACTTAAGCCGCACCAGGATATCGGACGGCTGGAAACGGAAACCGGGGGCAAAGGAGTTATCATACGTTTTGACAAAGTCGAGCACATCGATCCATCGCATGGCGATTTCCAGCTTACGCTCCAGTTCGGCACGGGTTTCACGGCGGGCAAAATAATAGTATTCGTTGCCGCTTTCGAGGAAAAAGTTGATCGAAGCATAGTGTTCGTAAAGTTCCGTAAGGTTCCCGTCTATCTGGTTGTAAAGCTGGCGGATATGCGGATCGGTACTATCCGACGAGATAAACCCGCCCTTGCTCAATAACTCGAATATTTCAGCAGTCTGTTTAATCATAGTTCATATTCTTATGTTTTTAGCAAAAATTTTCCGATAAAATAGGAGAATAAAATTCATCCCTTTTGATAACGGCGAACATTCTCGCCACAAGTTTTGCCCGTAAAGCAT